>CAMWWS010000013.1 GCA_947178085.1 uncultured Lachnospiraceae bacterium
AATTCGGTTTTCAGTCATTTCCCTGTTTGAAAAAGTTCGAAAGCTTTACAGAGCCCGGGGACAGGAATATTTTTTCCAGAGTGATGGAGATGCACCAGAGAAACAGGGCGGCAAACGGTAAGATTCTGGATTATCTTTCCGCGACATATCTTTATCCTGCTGATTTTGAGATGATGCTGTATGCCTCCCAGCTTTTGCAGGCGGATGCGATTCGCTATGGAATCGAGCATTTCAGAAGGCACAGGGGCAGATGCATGGGAGCTGTTGTATGGCAGCTTAACGATATCTGGCCGGTGGCTTCATGGGCAGGCATTGATTATTATGGCAGATGGAAAGCGCTTCATTATGCGGAAAAGAAGGCATTTGCCCCTGTCATGATTTCCTGCGAGGAAGTGGGAGAACTAAGTGAAAGACCTTATTGCATCGCACAGCCCACGCCAATCGAGAAATCGGCAAGACTGCATGTGGCAAATGAAACAATGGAAAAAGTAAGCGGAAAAGTAACATGGGAACTGCGTGAACCTGATAGCAGAATTATTTTATCGGGAGAGAAAAACGTCGCGGTAGAGCCTCTTGATGGTGTCTGGCTGGAAAAACTGGACTTTTCTGATTATGATGAGCTTGCGGTTTACTTAAGCTATGCATTTACTGTGAACGGACAGGTGGTATCCGAGAATACCTGTCTGTTTACGGCGCCTAAGCATTTTGCATTCAAAAACCCTGAACTGTCATACCGCAGAGATGGCAATACCTTGATAATATCGGCAGCAGCTTATGCCAAGAATGTCTGGATTGAGGGCGTTGACGGCGATGTGAAGTTGTCAGACAATTCCTTTGATATGAATGCGGGAGAGAAGCGTGTGGAAATTCTGGAAGGCGATGCGAATGAGTTTTCGTTGAAATCAGTGTATGATATAGGTGGTGTTTAAAAATAGAATGTGATAAATAATAATACTGATTCCATTAGTAGTTTTTACTATAATAAACAATGTGATAGAAATCTGCTTTTATTGACTAAAGTATATATCTTGGTATATACTGATATTAGTAGAAAGGAGTTGGTTATTATGATGACAGCAAAAGTTTTTGAAAATGGTAGAAGTCAGGCGGTAAGGCTGCCAAAAGAATGTAGGTTTAATACTGATGAAGTTGCAGTGAATAAAATTGGTGATATAGTTATGCTTATGCCAAAAACAAATAAGTGGAATTCATTTATGCAGGCTATAGATATGTTTTCTGAGGATTTTATGGCTGGTGGCAGAACTGATGAAATGAGGCAGGAGCGTGAAGATTTATGAGATACATGTTAGATACAAATGTTTGTATATATGCTATAAAACACAAACCGGAACAAGTATTTCTCAAATTACAGGAACATGATCCGTCAGAGGTATGTATTTCTTCGGTAACATATGCAGAATTGGTTCATGGTGTTGAAAAGAGTCAATCGATAGAAAAAAATAGAGTGGCATTAGCATTGCTTTTAGCTAATATTGAAATTATGGATTTTGATTCTTCTGCGGCTGAAAGCTATGGAAAAATACGAGCGGATTTGGAAAAAGCGGGAAAACCGATTGGACCATTAGATATGATGATTGCAGGACATGCGAAGTCGTTAGGATATACAGTTGTCACGAATAATACTAAAGAATTCATGCGTGTTAATGGGTTGAAACTTGAGAATTGGGCTGAGTGATATATTCCGATTTAGCTTTAGTTGTTAATCAAAGTTTGTTAATAATCGTTGTTCTCTTTAGTAAATCCCCATGAATCCCATACCCAGCTGCTGACCTGTCCATCCGGTGCGGTCAGCAGAAGACGACAGTCAGGTGCTTCTTTACCATTGGAAGCAATTTCCGCCACATCCTGACCGATATACGAGGACATCCATTTTGGACGGATTTCACCGGGAGCGGCAGAAGGCATTACGCCGCTTTCGGATATTTTTTCCATATCTGTATCATCCGTTATATCGAAATCACGTCCATACTCATATACGAAAATATGCTGAGACCATTCATCGTCTTCTATTTCTTTTTCGTCCATCCAGAAGGGTTTATGGCTGTCGAAATGCCCCTTTTTCCAGCATAGAAGTATGAGCTCATCTTCATAATCATTATCTATGTCACAGGATAGAACCTGCTGAACCATTACTTCATCAGGTGATGTCCATACAGTGTTATTATCATATGTGATGCTCACAGATTTTCGCTTCAAGGATATTTCATACTGACCGAAAGAGTCAACCGATGTTCCGTTTTTCCACTCCACCCATTCAGGCAGGTCTGATTTATTGGAATAAATAATATATGAAACGGCGCCGGTGCATACCAGCGCCATTATCAATACGCATATTTTTGATATATTTAATATTTTTTTGGGAATATTAATATTCATTCAGATACTAATACCTTTGCTTAATTCTAAATAATAATTCTTGAACTTAATTCCAATTTTTAATTCTCAATATTAATTCTATACTCAATCCACACGATATCCTGCTGTCCAGTCTGGCCTTTGAATCGGAAGCGGGTCATAATTGTATTCTCCGGTTTCGTCAGCCTTTATACCCAGCATATAGTGCCATTCACTATCGGTAAGTCTGTCCGCCAAGGGCCATTCAAACTGATAAAAAGAATATACGCTGCCTCTTGCAATCTTTAGTTTACCGTCAACTTTTACTACAACTAAGATACTTGACGGATTGCCGGTTGCGACTTCAAGAACTGTGCCGTTACCGTCGGGATTTGTTGCGATATCTGCGATGATGGCAGCCGGAAACTCTTTTGGGGCTATATATTCTTCGGCGTTTGAGTCTTTTGCAGCCTCATACCAGAAATGCTCTATATAGCCGCCATAGTATCTGATAAAATCATATTCGTCATCAGTCAGGACTTCGTCTACAAGTTCTTTATTGGAAATTGTCAAAAGCTGGTCTGCTATCTGTGACAGACGTGATAAATTTTCCTCATCACTCTCAGAGAGCATTCCATATTCTTTAAGCCCCTGTGATGTTAGGTCAGTAAGGGCAGCAAATCTTGCATATACGAGAGGTTCAGGCTCCACATATCCTCTGTCGTCATACTCCTCATAGCCGCCGCCCATTTCTGCGATTACCTGCTTGGAATAGAGAATGGTATCATGCTTAAGTTCGGCGAAACTGCCTGCAAAGCATTCCAAATCCTTTTTAGTCCATTCTTCACTCTGCATAAACATCGGATATCCTTCGCCCTTTGGAGTGAGCAGAGGGAGAAGAGTGTTCAGCCAGTTGGCATATAAGCTTGCAGACCATAGAGTATCGTTTTCCTGTGAAAAGGCAGTTCTGAGCTTTGCCATATTCTCTATATAACCTTCATAATCTGTTGCTCCGCTCTCAGCTAAAATACTGAATGCGGTATCGCTTCCAAGAGCGGCAGGTACATCCAGTACGTCCGGAAGCATACGCCTCTCACCAAAACCATTTGCTTTTACATCACTGTAAATCAGCTTCTGCATGATTGCTCCGTCAATGGTAAACCTCTGCCCCATGAATCTAAAGCCCGGAATTACATTGTCCTCACCATCTTCAATCGGTATGGAGTTAATCTGCGGAGCGGGAAGATTAGCTGTCTTTTCGTGGAATTTATTAAATGCTTCGTTGTTTCCGATAAGAGATTCTATGGTAAAGTTATCGCCATATGCCTCGTTTATTGCCGAAGCGTACTCGTATGCTCCAAGGTCATCACTTGCGCCTGCAAAGAATGATGTTACCGCGTATATAGATTCCCACAGACCGTAAGCCTCCCAGTCATCCGCAAGCGCCTTGGTTATAAGGAGCGCGCTTCTGTCCATATCGGCATTTTCCTGTGAAAAATGAATCCGTCCGTACCACATCATTACTTTGAAATATTTTTCCAGCGTCTCGTTACCTTCATAGTACCCGCGGGGTTTATACTGCGAATAGTCCTCATAGTCGTCGGTTATCATAGAAATATCTATACCGGAGGCTTCGTTTATCTTGCCTAGCTCGCTTACAACGACTGCATCTACATAATCCGCCGCCGTTACGCTGTCATCCAGAAGTTTTGCACCTATTGTAAAAAATGCGACGTTTCGCAATGCGGGACCTTCCCATTCGCTGCCTTTTAACTGCTCGTATTGCGCCGTACTGTTTTCAAGCATGCGCATACTTAACTGTGTGAGATTTTCCGTAAGATACCCTTTTTCAATATTCTTTAATAGATAACTAAAGTACAGATGATACGTATGCATAAGCGAATCAACCGTCACGAAGTTAGGAATATTGTTATATCTGTTATCCTCGTATTCTTCATAAAACTCAAATCCCGAAAAGCCATATACTACGAAACCGTTCTTTGCCAGTTTATCCGCTCTTTCATCGTGAATATAGAACTGTTCAAGATTAGTAATATTGCTTAAATCAGGCTCGATGGCATACTCTGCCACACATGGCGTCACGCCAATCTCATCATTATATGAAGCACCTTTTATCAATAAGGGTCTGCCGTTTGTAAAAGGCGTGGATAATGTTCTGTCTGTATCTGTAGATTCATCACCGGTCGGATTGGTCAGGACATTGGTTGATGTATCAACCTCCTGATTTGCTGAGTTTTCCGATGGTGTATAGGTGTTTTGTTCCGTAGAGACATTGTCCGTGCTGTTATCAGGCTGCTTGACGCCGCAGGCATTCAAGATGCTCATGACCAAGACAACGGCGAGGACTTTTTTCATTCTTCTTTTTATCATTATAAGTGTACTCCTTTCGAAGTTTATTGAGGCATCTTTTCTCCAAATTATACTACTTAAATATAGTATGTGTCCAGTATACGTATCCATATTGTACAGTAGTAAGTAAATAAAGAAAGTGATATAATCAAATTGCTAACTATTTATAGGATTATGGAGTAGATAGTGTGAAAAATAAATTTTTCACACGCAAGTTTGTGCTTACGCCCAAACTCGCAGGTTGTGTAAGAATGGAGGATTTTTATGAAAAGAAGTATGTGCTTTTTAAGCGTAGTATTATGTTTGTTTTTGGTTTCATGCCAAACAGCCGTACAAGATAATTACGATTGGGAAGAAGTTGCCAATCAGGAAATACAGATAGAGCAGACTGTGTGGGATGAAGTGGCTGATACGACACTGCCAGATGAGATTGTATCTGATGTGGCACCGCTGGACGATACAGAGTCTGATGAATTGCCATCAGATGAAGAAGTGGAACTTTGGGATGATGACATGCCGGAATATGTTAAAGCATATATGGAATTCCTTCTTTATGATGATATGGACTCTGATTCCGACTTCCCGATTAGGGGATATTACTTATTTGACCTGAATTTTGATGATATACCGGAGCTGGGAATCCTGCATGACTCGTGGGGCTCAATGGGAGGATATTTTACCCTCTACTATTATGATGGAAACGGAATCTCAAGAATTTTAAATGACAGAGGCGAACCGGTGCAAATTTCAAATTATACACAGATACTTGCGGATTATGAGCAGAAGAAAGTTTATTTGTTGAAAGAGATGTATTTGCTTGTGGGGAATGAAAATGGAACTTATGGGTATGTAAGGGAAATCAGGAGTGCAGGGCAGGTTCCTTGTGTATATGATATCTTAAACTTGTATGTGGACCAGAAAATTGCAATGGAGCGTATTAGGGAAGGAAACTATGGAAATCAGCATGAAAATGAAGATGGATTTCTGTTAGATTCTGAACTTGAGGAGTGCCTGGCCGCACAGCGATACTCGGGAGAAGAGTGGCTTCCAATTTCAACAAGTGAATACTGGAAGCTGAAAAGGGAACTGATACCGGAAGATAACTCTTTTGTGGATGTGCGGCGGAATGAAGATTTGAAGTATCTTGGAGAAGCGAACTATGATGATGATGGGTATTTGCTAGATGTAAAGATGGAGAAAGAGGAGATTGAGCAGCTTTTCAGACTTTTCATGCAATAATCATATTGACACATCAAAAAACATATTTAGTGAATTACGATTATTATACTCTAAATTCAGTAAAAATAAAGCATAACAATTAGGAGAGTTTAAGGGTGGAATTGAGAAAAACCATAATTTCATCAGCGGCAGCAATGACAAAACGGTCCAGTTCCGCCTTTGACAAGTAAGTATCGTGTTCCACAACATTTGCAACACCATTTGCATAAAAATCCAAAATAAACTGTCTGCGTTCTGCAAAAGCATTTTCCGAGAAAAAATCAACATATGTATTTTTCATATCCTTGATTTCACGATAAATGCGGAAAGCCTCAAATAAGGGATTGGATTTCAGATACATAAAGTCGAGGTCATACCAGTCTTTCTTGATTGTCTGCCAAAACATTTCTCGGTTGGAATGAAATAACGCATTAAGCTTTTCCTTTGCAGTATAAGCGATTTCTCTTGCCCAGATTTTATCTGTGAGCAGGTGTGTCAGATAGCCGAGAAAGAAGGTGTATTCCTTTTTGCTGTATGAAAGACGATGTGCCGGCGTAAAGTATTGACGGATAAACTAATCTTCATGTATGTCCTTGATTCCGTTTTCATCTAACGAACGAAGGTGCGAAACGGCGGCGTCAGGAATAAAGCCCGAGCCGTCTTCAGACGGAACACCGCTGTCAGGTGCTATATTTCCAAGGATGAAAGCGTCAATTTGCTCAATATCCAGTTGTTGGTATAGTTGCTGTGCAACTCTTAAATGTATGATCCATGATGCCATTCTGCTCATCTCTTTTCTGTCTGCCGAGTCTGAGCTTATTATATCATAGCGGTGCAATATAGGAAAATCTTTTTGGATTCACAAAAGAGTGTAAACCTTATTCAACCTTCAAAGCCTGTAAATATCGCTTGACACTAAAACAGACCTATGATAATCTACTAAGAATTACTCTAACCGGACAACAGCCGCAATTATAACAAATAGGAGGGATTTGCATCATGAACACAAAAATGATTCTCACAGACCTTGACCACACGCTGCTTCGTTCTGATGGAAGTATATCGGAGTATACAAAGCAGGTTTTGAAAAAATGCCAGAATTTTGGAATTCCTATTGTGATTGCTACTTCCCGAAATTGGATAGGAGCAGAACGGTACATAGAAGAAATTCTGCCGGATTATGAGATTACAACAGATGGAACGCTTATTCATCAACGTGGGAAGCAGGTCTATAGCTGTAACATGGACACTGAAATCGCGAATCAAATCATAAGGGATTTGATGGAACAAAATCCTAATACAGAAATAACTGTGGCAAACGGGCTTCTGGTATTTTGGAACAGCCTTCACATATCGGAATCAGACAAATTGTATAAAGCAGTTTTTAATGATTACAGCAAGCCTCTGGACTGTCAGGTGAATAAAATTTTAGCAGAACTACCTGACAGTGCGACAGCAGAAGAAATTGCGAAAAAATATCACTGCCGTCTGCAGAGCTACCGCGGCGAAAACTGGTATGCTTTTCTGCCGGAAAAATCAGGTAAGATACAGGCAATCCATGAATTAGCAAAATTATTGAACATATCATTAACCGATATTGTATCTTTCGGTGATGATATAAACGATATGGAAATGCTGCAAATCTGCGGAACAGGGGTTGCGGTTTCCAATGCTGTTAAGGATGTTAAAGCTGTTGCAGATTGTGTTACCCTGTCAAATGATGAAGATGGCGTAGCAGTCTGGATTGAAAAAAATATACTTATGGATTTAACTGCACTAAGATATGATGAAAAAGGGATGAAAAAAGATGAAAAAAAGATAAAAGCGATTATAACAGATTTGGACAGGACCCTGCTCCGCACAGACAAGACAGTGTCGGATTATACAAATACCGTACTGAAAAAGTGCCATGATATGGGAATCATCCTCATGGCGGCAACTGCCCGTCCAGAAAGAGCTATTTTAACCTATAATGACCAAATTGACTTTGAAGCTGTAACTACATTGAATGGTGCAAGAATTGTTCTGCCGTATGACACCATTGAAAATGGTATTAATCCGTCCAGTGTGGAAGCAATTTTAAAAAAGGTGATTAAAATACCGGGATTAGTCCTGTCACTTGAAACAGGAGCCGGTATTTTTTCAAATGTTCAGATTCCTTTATGGAATGCAACAGTTTTTGATGGATTTCCCGCCTTGCCCACGGAAAGTATTATATTTAAGATACTGCTTAGCAGCGAAGAAAAAAATATACAGCAGGAAGTCAAAGAGGCTTTAACTCCGGATACATACATGACGGTGGCAGAGGGCAGATTAATACAGATTATGAGTGCTGAAGCAACCAAGTGGAATGGAATCAAGGCTATGTTGGAAGCCGTAGGCGTCAGGCAGGATGAGGCGGTATATTTCGGAGATGATTATGACGATATAGAGCCGATAAAGAATTGCGGCGTGGGTGTCGCTGTTTCCAATGCCATTGATGAGGTTCTTGAAGCGGCGGATTTTATAACGGAAAGTAATGATGAGGATGGAGTAGCCGGGTATATTGAGAAAAATTTGTTATAAAGTTTCGCTCACAAATGAAGAATCAGAGGAATTTCAGCTCTCTTGCTTTTCTATTCCTGTATATGTTATAACATATATGTCATAATTTAAAGATAAATAAGGCAGGAGACATATGAATTACAAAATTTCTGTTATTGATGACAATTCCGCTGATACTGAATATGTTGCCGCTCTTGCCGGACGCTGGGCGGAATCTGAGGGGCATTCCCTGAGAATCTTTACATTTCCGTCTGCGGAAGCATTTCTCTTTCAATACGAAGAGGAGCAGGACTTTGACATTCTGCTGCTGGACATTGAAATGGAAGAGATGACCGGCGTAGAGCTTGCCAAGAAGGTACGTCAGGGGAACGATGCGGTTCAGATTGTATTCATTACCGGTTATCCCGATTTTATCGCAGAAGGGTATGAGGTATCAGCGCTGCACTATCTCATGAAGCCGGTTTCTTATGAAAAACTGCATGAGGTGCTTAATAAGGCTGCCTCTAATCTTGCGAAAACGGAAAAGCGGCTGTGCGTTACTTATGACCGCAGGACAGATTTTGTGCCGCTTTCACAGATTCTATATGTTGAAGCCCAGAAGCAGTATGTCGTGATTCACACTTTTGCAGAAACTTACAGGATGAAGCGGTCTTTCACCGAGACGGTAGAAGAACTGGACGAATTCTTTTTCAAATGCCAGCGCTCGTTCTGTGTCAACCTGTGCCACATAACACGGATTGGGAGCAGCAGCGTTCTTTTAAAAAACGGAGAGGAAGTTCCTATCAGCCGCGGGATAGCGGAAAAAATCGGAAAAGAAATGATAAGATTGTTTTAATGAGGTACTTATGTTATTACAAAAATGGATTGATAAACGGATTGAGGACTACCAGAGCGACTTGCTTCAGAAATATTGCGACGAAGTGGAGTCGATGTATAAGAAGATGCGGGGATGGAGGCATGATTATCACAACCACATACAAGCGTTGCAGGCAAGTATGGCGCTGGGCAAGTATGAGGAAGTGAACGAATATCTGCGTGAATTGAATGATGATCTGACGCAGGTGGATACCACGATTAAGACCGGCAGGATAATGGTTGACGCAATTCTGAACGGAAAGCTGAATATTGCGGCGCAGAATAAAATAGCGGTGAATGCCAAGGCGAAAATCCCGGAAGGGACGCCGGTTACGGATGTGGATATGTGCGCCATCATAGGGAATCTGCTGGACAACGCCATTGAGGAGAATAAAAGGCTTCCGCAGGAAAATCGGTTCTTACGCATCTATATCGGACAGAAGAATACCCAGCTTTATCTTGCATTCACCAATGCCGCCGGAAAGAAGCGCGATAAGCGCAGAAGTCTGTTTTTATCCTCTAAAGGGGGACAACACGGTCTTGGTCTTGTCCGGGTTGAAAGCCTTGTGAAAAAGTACGGAGGTCTTTTCTCGGCGGACAGCGAGGACGGCGGATTTACAGCAGAACTGTTGATTCCACTGCTATGATTTATGTAAACTTCAATGTACAAATTTCACAATTAATTCTGCATGGCTGAACTTTAACGCATTTCGTTCACCGAAAATAACATTTGGTTGACGGAATGCGCTTTTTTTATTTATTGGGTATATTATTCTTTCAGGTGATTACGAAAGGAGACGACTGGATTACTATGAAGAAAAAGGGACAAAAAGAACCCAAGCGTAAGCCGAAGTATGGGCTGTTTTCATGCGTGGGATATATTTACCGCCTGTTGTGGAACAGTGAGCGCGTACTGGTGTTTACAGGAATTTTTACCGTGCCTATATCTCTGGCACTGACAGCGCTTGCGCTCTATACGCCGTCAGCAGTGCTGGCGGTTTTGGAGGCGTCGGACAGATTCACGTCGATTGCACTGGTGATTGTCGGACTGTTGCTTGCGCAGATGCTGTGTGACCTTGCCAATAATATTCTTTCCACAAAGATTGACAACTCAGAGCATTATATATTGCTGCAGATGATGTATATTTGGAGAAAATATGTTTGTGACAGGGACTGGTATCATCAATATGATCCGGAAGTGCAGAAAATGAATGAACGTGCAGACAATGCTACCATGGACAATCATACGGCGGGGGTACATTTTCCTATGGATTTCGCTGACATACTCACACAGATTTTAAGCTTCTTGTTGTTTGGAACAGTTGTTTCCATGCTGCATCCGCTCATCATTCTGCTGCTTGCCATCGGATGCGCGCTGAATGCTGTCATGGGAAAGTGGGAAGGAAGAAAGAACTGGGAGGAGCGGGACGTCCGCAACGATATTGAGAAAAAAATGAATTGTATCACATGGGCAATATCTCAGGATTTTAGTTATGCCAAGGACATACGTCTGTATGATATGAAACAATTCCTGCATGACCGGCTTAAATATCTATGTGATTTGAGCGAGGCAGAGCAAAGAAAGTTGAAACGCCGCAGTATCCTCACAGCTTGTGTTAATTTCATCATTATCCTGATTCGTAACGGAGCGGCGTATGCGTTCTTAATTGGTGAAGCCGTGAGGGGAAATGTAGACGCATCTTCATTTGTATTATATTTTTCGGCAATCACGTCCCTGTCGGGGGTGATGAACGGTATTCTTGGAAAGATAAACCGGGTTTTTGAGGGGGCGATGCAGGTCTCTGACTTTAGAGAGGCAATGGATGTGAAGGATAAGCTCAATAGGGGAGTGGGTATTCCGGTACCGGAGGGTCCTTTTTCCATAGAATTTAAAAACGTATCCTACCAATATCCCAGGGGTGAGAAAAAGGTGCTTGACAATATATCCTTTCAGATTAAGGCGGGGGAGAAGATTGCATTGGTGGGACTTAACGGCGCCGGGAAAACTACGCTTACCATGCTGATGTGCGGAATGCTTTTGCCGGATGAGGGAGAAATCCTGCTGGATGGGCATACATTATATGAATACAACCGCGACGAAATGTACGGATTGTTTGGCATTGTACCACAGCGGTTCAATCTTCTTCCGATGTCCATTGCACAGAATATCGCCTCTGCAATGTCTGAGGAGGAGATTGACAGAGAAAAGCTTGCTTCATGTATAGAGCTGGCAGGATTGACGGAGAAGATAGCATCTTTGCCTAATGGAGCAGATACGCCGTTAGGACGGGATCTCCATGAAGACGGGGTGGAATTGTCAGGAGGTGAGACGCAGAAGCTTCTGTTGGCAAGGCTTCTTTATAAGAATCCGCCATGTATAATTCTTGATGAGCCTACTGCGGCGCTTGACCCGATTGCCGAGGACAGGATGTATCGCAGCTATAATCAGATTGCCGCGCAGGCAACGTCCATATTCATTTCCCACCGTCTGGCGTCAACTAATTTCTGTGACCGCATTTTTCTGCTTGACGGCGCCCGATTTGCAGAAGTCGGTACCCATGAGGAACTAATGGCGGCGGGAGGAAAGTACAGGGAGCTGTTTGAGGTTCAGAGTAAGTATTATAAGGAGGCGAAAAAGGATGATATGGAATGAAAATAAGGAGAAGCGCACGCTTCGGGAAGAGTGGCTGTTGATTTGGCGCGGCGTGAAGATATGGAATGAGATAACGCCGCATTTTTGGCTGTATCAGGTGCCTTGCACAATTGCCGAGACTTTTTCGCCATACTTTGCTCTTTATATGTCAGCGCAGCTGGTGAACGAGCTCGCGGGAGACTGTGATTACAAAAGACTTTTGCAGTTAGCCGGTATTACGGTATTTGGCGGATTACTGGTTTCACTTGTGATAAAGCTTTTGCAAAGTAAGAGGGAGCTTTGCGAAGATATGAAGTGGAATAAGCATGAAGCCTTTCTGGCTGATGTACAGAATGATTTCCAGTATGAGCATCTGGAAGACCCGGATGTAAAACTTAGGCATTCGGAGATTCATGCCGGTACGAATGCCACCGGTGCAGGACTTTTCCGGGTTACGTGGTACATTCCTGCTTTGCTTAAGAATATTCTGGGTATTGTTTTCTCTGTTTCTCTGACGGTATCCATGTTTACCATGACAGCGCATGGAGAATATGCGGGAGTGCTTGGCTTTATCAATTCGCCTGCATCGGCAGTGGTGATTCTGGCGTTGATTATGATAAATGCGATTTGCTCCATAAAGATTTCCGCAGTCAGTACATTAGGTCAGCAGAAAGCGCTCGGCAAACTGGCGAAGGCAAATACGCGCCTTTTTGCTTTTTCACGCCTGTGGGGAGCAGACATGGTCGTGTTCAATTTAAGCAGTATTGTATTGGAAGAAGGCCGTAAAAACTTGCTCCGTCCCGAGTGGGTTGCAGAGCTGGAAAAGGTTACCATTAAATATAATTTCCAGTCCATTCTGTTGAATGCGGTGATAAACTTATGTGTATTTCTTTTTATTGCGGCCAAGGCATTTATCGGCGTGTTCGGAATCGGCAGTTTTATTTTGTATCAGGGCACGACGAAACGATTTATTGAGGCTGTCGCAGGCGTTGCTGCAGACATTGGAAGATTAAGACAGAACAATTCTTATCTGGTATCGCTTTATGAATATCTGGACCTTCCAAATGATATGTACAAGGGTACGCTTGCTGTGGAAAAACGGGATGATATAGACTACGATATTGAATTCCGGGACGTCAGTTTTCGTTATCCACGTACGGACGCCTGGGCGCTGCACCATGTCAGCATGAAGTTCAGTATTGGAGACAAGCTGGCAATCGTGGGAGAGAACGGTTCAGGCAAAACCACATTTATTAAATTGCTCTGCCGTCTGTATGACCCGACGGAAGGGAAGATTCTGTTAAACGGTATCGATATTACAAAATATCGGTACGATGAATATATGGCGTTGTTTTCCGTAGTATTTCAGGATTATACGCTCATAGGCTTTCCGCTGGGCGAGAATGTAGCTATAAGCGATACTTACGATGAAACAAGAGTACGTGACTGTCTGATTCGTGCAGGTCTGGGTGATAAGTTGGAAAGTCTTGACAATGACCCGGACGTGAAGGAGAAAGACGCCTTGAAGCGGGGACTCTGGCGGAATTACGACTCGGAGGGAATCGAATTATCCGGCGGAGAAAATCAGAAAGTTGCTCTGGCGCGGGCGCTGTACAAAGATGCTCCGTTTGTGGTGCTGGACGAACCCACAGCGGCTCTTGACCCTATCGCGGAGGCTGCTGTTTATGAGAATTTCAATGTACTGGTGGAAAATAAGACTTCCGTGTTTATCAGCCACAGGCTTTCAAGCTGCCGTTTTTGTGACTCAATCGCCGTCTTCGACCATGGACAGCTCATACAGCAGGGTTCCCATGATGTGCTGGTTGCGGATGCGGGAGGCAAGTACAGTCAGCTCTGGCATGCGCAGGCGCAGTATTATGAGAAATAATAATGTAGCTGTAGACTTTCTGATATCGGTAGCAGAAAAAGCACTTTTGTATAAAAAACTCTTCACAAACATACATTTTTCCTATATGATGTTGTAAATTAAGATAACATGGGAGGAGAGCCAATATGCAGATTTTCATATGCGATGATGAACCGCAGATGCTGTCAGATATTGCAAAAAAGGTTTCGGAATGTCTGTCGGACAGCAATATTCGGACTTTTCTTTCGGGTACTGAGATTCTTCAATGTCTGGAAACAGAAGTATGCGACGTTTTGCTACTGGACATTGACATGCCGGATATAACCGGACTGGAAATTGCGGGGCATCTTGCCGGGCAGGAGAAACGGCCTCTTCTTCTGTTTGTGACAAGCCATGACGAACTGGTCTACGACAGTTTTCAGTACCATCCCTTCGCATTCCTGCGTAAAAGCTGCTTTGACAAGGAAATTAAGGCTGCTTTGACTGACTGCGTGCAGGAACTTGAGCACAGGGAAAAGCATTTTTGTTTTAAAGTGGAAGGAAACAGGATAAGCCTGCTTCTTTCCGACATTTTATATTTTGAAGCCGAAGGAAACTACCTTATACTTTTTTCCAAAGAGGGTCACTATCGTTTCCGAAGCACGATTACATCTGTGGAAAATACGTTGTCAGGCTGCGGTTTTATCCGAATACATAAAGGTTTTCTGGTTAATCAGGAAGCCGTCAGGCTTTGGGGTTCAGAGCAGGTACAGCTTTCAGACGGCTCCATGCTTCCAATCGGCAAAAGTTATGCTAAAACAGCAAGAGAACAGTTTCTGAGGTATATGAGGACATGAAACATTATAATCAATTACAAAAAGAGTTGGCTACACAGGAAGAAAAATACTTAAGAATTTTGTCGCAAAAGACAGAACTTGAGTATGAACTATCCGCCAAGAGAGAGGAAACTGCATATTTAGAAAAACAGGAAAGCGACATACGCGCCCTGCATCAAAGTGTCCGCCAACTAAAGCATGACATGAAAAATCACCTCATGGTGATTGCTTCTTATCTGAACAGTGAAGATTATGAGGCTGCAAAAACATATACTTCGCAGATTCTGGACAAGCTTAATACGATGCACAGCTATATTGAAACAGGGAATTCCCTGCTAAACCATATTCTGAATGAAAAACTGGAATTTGCAAGAAGCTGCGGAATTGTAATAAAGGCGGAGATTGAAAACATTTCCTTTGCCGGAATGCGCAGCATAGACTTTTCCGCATTGCTTACCAATCTTCTGGACAATGCCATCGAAGCAAGTAAAGACGAACCAGACGGGGAACTGATTATTCACATATTTAAAGAAAGGGGATATGATGCAATCAGTGTTAAGAATAAAATCGGGAAGTCGGTTTTGGATGAAAATCCGGAGTTACATTCTACAAAGGAAGATAAGGAAAAGCACGGAATCGGTATTTCACAGATAAAAGAGATTGCCACTACCTATGATGGTATCTGTGATTTTTATGAGAAAGAAGGTTACTTTTGTTCCCGTGTGTTTATCCCACAATAGATGTCGTTTATCCCATCCCCCTTGCATTCATCAGGTGCAGGGGGTAACTTTTGTTATAGGAATTGTGACACGGCGTAAATATTTCAAAGAGAGAATGCGTTTGTAAGTGAGGAAAGGTCTATGGTTCTTTTTGAGAATGTTTGTAAGTTTATTCTGACAGATTTTAATATTCATATTCCTCAGGGAATCTCGCTGGGACTTATCGGACCGTCAGGCTCCGGTAAAACCACTTTTTTAAAGCTTGCGTGCGGTTTACTGCGTCCTGAATCGGGAAGCGTTCACACCATGCGGCTTATTCCTGAGAAGAACCGCCGGAAGCTTAGCGGTATGACAGGAGCCTTCTTTGTCGATATTCCATTCTTTCAGGGAGATGATACTGTAGAAGGCAATTTCAGGAGTTTAAAAATAATCTATCATATGAAAGACAATATCTTTGACAAAGAATATCATGCTCTTGCGGAGCGGCTGGGCTTTCGCTCTTTTGAAAAAGAAACGGTGAAACTACTGTCTCTGGGGCAAAGACGCCGCGCGGAAATCGGCGCTGTTTTATTGAATCGTCCGAAACTGCTTCTGTTAGACGAACCGGCGGAAGGTTTGGATCAGACGGCGAAGGACAGTCTGCGGGAAATATTAAAGGAACGTCAGGCGCAAGGAACTACTGTTGTCATAAGCTCCCATAATATGGAAGAAATTTCCGCATTCTGTGAAAGAATCGCACTTTTAGACCGCGGCAATCTACGTTATTACGGTGAAAAAGAACTATTATTAAAGCACTTTGCACCCTATGAAATGATGGAAATAAGCTTTTCTGGTAAAATTCCTGACATGGAAGACCTGCCGCTTAAGAGTTACTCACTGAATCAGAATAAATTGAAACTGACCTACAATTCCAATTATGTCACTTCTGCAGAACTGCTTCGCCATATTTTGGCACAGACAACGATTACTGCGGTAGCCACGCATAAATCCGGGCTTTCGGATGCAGTGAGCAGAATAGAGAAAGGGGAAAACAATGAGCTTTATTGAAGTAAACGAGGTAAGCAAGACTTTTCGGGTAAGTAAGCGTTCCGCCGGTATTCCGGGCATGTTAGCGAATCTGGTTGTTCCGAAATATGAAAAGAAAAAGGCGGTAAACAACATCAGCTTTTCCATTGAACAGGGAGAAATGGTCGGATTTATCGGGCCGAACGGCGCGGGAAAATCGACTACCATTAAGATGTTATCCGGCATCTTATATCCTGATGCAGGAAGCGTGCGGGTAAACGGATATATTCCATACAGGCAGCGTAAAGAGTACGTGGGGAGCATCGGCGTTGTATTCGGTCAGAAGTCACAGCTTCAATGGGACTTGCCGGTCATTGACAGTTTTGAACTGTTAAAAGCAATTTACCGTGTACCGGATGAAGTCTATCAGAAAAATCTGAAACGCTTCATGGATATGCTCGATATGTCCGGTTTTATAAACCAGCCGGTCCGCCAGCTTTCATTAGGTCAAAGGATGCGTGCCGACATAGTCGCAGCGCTCTTACATTCTCCGAAGATTGTCTTTTTCGATGAACCGACCATAGGCGTTGACGTCGTCGGAAAGGAAACAATCAGGAACTTTATCTGTGAACTAAATGCCAAGGACAAGGTTACCATGCTTTTTACCACACATGATATGCAGGATATCGAGAAAACCTGTAAAAGACTGATTATCATAGATAAGGGCTCCAAGGTATACGACGGACTGCTTTCCGGTATCCGCGAAGCTTACGGAACGACCAGACAGGTGGACGTAGAGTTTGTGCAGGACTGCACGGTAGCACCGATTGAACATGTGGAAATCAAAGAACTGGACTCGCCCGGCGGACGTAAAAAACGTTTTCTGTTTGAGAGCAGGGAAGTGCAGATTGACTCTCTGATGAGTTCACTGTTAGCCGATTATGCAATCAGGGATCTTACAGTTTCCGAGCCTGAAATAGAAGGACTTATTCGAAAAATATATAACGGGGAGGTGGCACGATGACAATCCTCTATCCTTATTTTGCTTTTGCCAAAAAGAGCTTTCTTGGAAGGAGCGCATACCGGTTCAATCATTTCATGGGG
>CAMWWS010000014.1 GCA_947178085.1 uncultured Lachnospiraceae bacterium
CGTTTATCAAATTTAAAATCTCTCATATTTGATTTAACTTTTTTCATGTTCATTTCCACCTGTGTTTTTTAGGTAGTATTATAAGGTATTATGCATAAGCTAAACACTACATAAAATACAAAAGTGTACAAAAAACAGTCCTCGGAAAGAGCTGTTACAAAGCGTGTATCATAGAAGTAATAGTTGCTTGCGCTAATTCAAATAGTTTTTCATCATCTATCTCTTTAGGATGCTGTAACCAATAGCAATAACACCGAATTGCAGACGAAGAAATCAATTCCTCAAGAAGTTCATAGTTGTGACAATTTTCTTTTTGTGGGTAATGTAATCTAAAATGTTTCTTAATGTCCTCTTTCCATAAATTAATGAAACGAATATTGGGCTGTGTGATTAAAAAAGCATATATTACGCTCCGATTATTTTCGATAAACATCATTGTATATTTTAAAAAATCATGCAAATCAATGAAAGATAAATCGCTTATTTCAAATCGAAGTGTTATATCATGTATTTTATTCAATAAGTCTGTTTCAATATCTGTTTTCAGGTCGTCTATATTTTGATAATATGAGTAAAAAGTAGTCCGCGCAACAGGGGTTCTATTGCAAAGTTCTTTAATCGTAATATTGTTATATTCTTTTTGGGAATATATTTTTATAAACTCCTCTTGTATTGCCTGCTTAGTATTCAATATATTCACCACCCAAACTTCTTAATATTTCTACCTTACATGGGTATTTGTTTAAAGTTTCCCGCCGCCAATCCCCAGTAAAATACGGCTCTCCCGCAGTGTTCTGGCAGAATCATAATCATATTCCACTGTCTGTATATTCACATTCGGATACCTCTCATGAAGCTTCTTCATAATCCCCCGTTCACACACATGGCTGACAAGACAGCCAAATGGGTGTACGATTAAAATATTCTCATACCCTTTTTCTGCCAAATCCGCCACTTCGGCAGCAATCAGCCAGCCGTCTCCCGTGTGGCATCCGCTGTGGATTATCGGTTCCGCCATTTCTTTCATTTTCGCAAAATCCGCATCCGGCAGAAACCTGTTTCCCTCAGAAATACTTTGGTTAATATCATGCTGAATGCGGCACAGATAACGGATAACTGCTTCATAAGCTTTCAGCACCACCCGCCCTGCACCACTGAGTTTCTGATTTTCAAGTTCACTGTCTACCGTATAAATGGCATAGTTTACAAATCCGCCCATGCGGTACGCGCAATCCTGCTCCTGTAGAAACTGTTCCAAGTGCTCATTTCCGATAGGTGAAAACTTTATATAAATCTCTCCGGTTATCCCGACATGCCGGACATTTCTGTTTTCAACAGGAATCTTTGCAAAATCACAGACAATCTGACGATACTGTTCCTTTCTCCTCTTTCCGAAGATATTTTTTCCAGCCATTATATACTCACATAATTTCCTGTTCCAACGCTCCCAGCATTCCTTTGCCTCCCCGCTCCTAACCTCATACGGTCTCACCTGTTGGTAAAGAGTCATAAGCAAATCGCCAAAACAAACAGCTGCAATGGCACAAAACAGCAGCTTTGGGGTAATCGTAAATCCTTCATGCTTATATTGTCCGAAAGCATTAAGAGAAATTACCGGAATCTGACCATATCCCGCCTTTTTCAGACTTTCTATGATTATATTGTAAATATTGCCGGCGCGGCATGCTCCTCCGGTCTGGGGCTCCATAAAGGCAATCTTATTCGGTTGAAATTGTCCGGACTTAAGTGCTGCTAATACTTGTCCAATTATCAACACTGTCGGAAAGCAATAATCACCGCTGATGTAAGGCAGAGAATATCTCGGCAAATCTTTTTCCTCAGGAAGTATCTCCAAATGATATCCGCAGGCAGCAAAAGCCGCCTGCAAAAGTTCATTGTGATAATGCAGCATATCCGGCAGAAGTATGGTATGTGTATCTTTCATCGCCCTTGTAAACTCCGCTGTACCCGCTTCCTTCACAGAACATCTCCTCCCTAAATTCCGATTCCTAAATCGTATGCCTCAAGAAGATTTCCTATGGCAGTGACACCGTCAGAAACTTCTTTACGTGATCTATTCAACCATATAGCATTTATGCCTAATGCGCTTGCACCCTTTACATCGCTGCAAAGAGAATCTCCAATATGAACTACTTCATTACCTTTTAACCCTGCCGACTGAAGCGCCAACTGAAATAACTCCTTCCTGGGCTTATATGATTTTGCATCTTCACTTGTAAATACACCGGCAGGCTTTAGCTCATGATATTCCAACGCACTTAATATATCGTCTGTATCAATATTGGAAACAATATATATCGGTACATGGCATGATTCAAAAAATTCTTTTGACTCCTCGAAAATCGGTGGCTTTATCCAATGTGCAAACATCATCTCACTTAGCTCTGAGGGATTTGCAGTTGATTTAAATTCGTTTAATGTTTTTTCCAAAGATTTGTATTCCAACTCTCTCTGCGTCTCAAATGCTTCCCCATAGGCGTTCATATACATTGTTTGAAATTCATTCCACCAGAAAGCTCCTATTTTTTTCCCATCATCAACATGACCTGTATCCATAATAATTTTTGTGATTTTTTTAATAATTTCTCCATCTTCATGTACTACTGTACCGTAAAAATCTAAAAAAACAGCCTTTACCATTTGCAAATCCTCCGCCTAATCCTTAGGTTGTTGTGTCGTTTTCTATGAATTCAGCCGGTTCCATTCAATAATAAGTTTATCATATATTTCATTCAAACGACTGATTATCATATCATTCACGTCAATCCTTTTATCTCCAAACTGCATACCCCGTTCACCCATGAAATCCACACAGAAAATCAAAGAATAATATATAAATGCTTTCTTTTCTACCTGATTTACATTCATTTCTTCTAATAGAAACTCTACATAATCTGTGTCATAGTCCATATTAAGTAATGCAACATTCGTTAGCGCAGCATATGTTAATTTATCCCCAACTCCTATCCAATCTACATCAATAACACCTGATATCTTTCCATTTTCTATTAATAAATTTTTTGTACTTATATCGTCCAGATATGCTATGGGCTTGACTTTATTAAAATAATCCTGAAGCCATTCTCTCATTTTCCATATCTGCTCAACCTTATTTATATCAAAATAGCCATTCATCGCAATTCTTTCTTTTGCCCGTTCTAACATATCTTGTATAAATGAATTCCAGGTCCAATCATCTTCTATATCTTCTAATTCTATAGTTGAAACTTTTGTTTGAATTCTAACAACTTCTCTTGCAATTGTACGTTTTTCATCATTACTTAGCGTAGGATATACAATTCCTAAATCCTCACCGGCCATATATGATAATATTATATAATTGTAATTCTGATATTTCCCATTTGCAATTATTTCAGGAACAGGAATATTTACTTTATTCAACTTTTTTAACCAGTATATCGTATCTATATAAGCATTATCTTCCTCGCTGCATCGAATCACATATTTATCTGTATCGCCTGAAATAATATATACATAGTTTCCATGCCCGACTCCGCAGCGTTCTATTTTACATATTTTCATAGAAACGTTCTTTTCAAATATTTCTAATGCTTTTTTCTCGTCCATACTTATTCTTCCTGCTTAATCAGATGTGTCATTACAAACTGCATCATCGGACCGATTGCCACCACACAGATGAGAGTGCCGATACCGATTACACCGCCGCAGATAAATCCCAGCAGCAGATACATTGCATCCACACACGTTCTGACCAGTCCATAAGGCTTATTTATCTTTTTCACTATGGCAAGATAAAGTGCATCGTTCGGCGCAACACCAAGCCTCGCTGACTTTAATATGGGAAATCCAAAGGACACCACGACGCACGCCGCCGCAAACTCCAAAGCCATCACAGGAATGGAAGGATTTTGAGGCAGAACTTTTGCCAAAAGCATAGTCATACCGTTTAATATAAGACCTGCAAATGCAACAGACAGTACCATGCCTATCCGAAACTGTGAACGGTCAAGCCAGAATACAATCCCCAAAAGCACAAGCGTCAGAAGACAATTCCCTGCTCCAACACTGATATGCAGTACCTTGGAAAGTCCCTGCATAAATACAGTAAAGGAGTCAGAACCGATTCCAACCGCAAGAAACGTAGCGACCGCAAGCTGTATCATCGCCAGCCCTATAAAAAATTTAATAAGTCTCACTGCCATAATATAAACCTTCCGTTCCCTCTCCAATTCTTACTGCTTTTTACTAAGCTTCTTAACGCATATAACAATTACAACAGCAGTAGCAATAAGAAATTCCGAAAAAATCACTGACGGATTCCAGATTTCAAAATAATAATGTCCGATGAAATAGACCGCAAAAAATATAAGATATACCGCAACCGAATACATTACACACTCAAAGTTTCTTTGCTTTTTTTGTTCCCGAAGAAGCATCATCTGCTGTTGCTTTTCCAACATTTCAGTTTTTACCGATAAATCATCTATCTCTGATGACTTTAACAGATAATCGGTCGTAACATTAAAAACCGTGCTTAACGCCACTATCTTTTCCAAATCCGGAGTAGCCTGCCCGCTTTCCCATTTTGAAACAGACTGCCTTGAAACATCAAGTTTCTCGGCAAGCTGCTCCTGCGTCATGTCGTTAGCCTTTCGTAACGTTAAAAGTTTTTCTGAAAAATCCATAATATTCTTTCCTCCTGTTTTTGATACCTGAACAATACCAAAAACCCCGGTTACATTCCATATAGCTTCTTATACATTACAGCAACCGGTGGTAGAAATACATAATCAATTTATGGAATTCTACATCTTCAAATTTGTACAACTACTTTTCATCTAATGCTGTGCCTAATTGGGCACTTCTGATTTTACGGTTAAAGGAGTATCGCTTCACAGCCAAATCCCAGCCATGAATCAATACTCCTTTTTCCTAATGAAGTCTAAATAGTAGCACGTGTTATCCTATTCTGCCCTGCTCATCGCCGTCTTGAAATCCTTCTGATCCGTAAAAATCTCATTCGTATACGGATTCTTCTTCTGTTTTTTCGCTCTTGCCAAAATAACCGCAAATACCGCAATATTCACTACGATAGAAATCACCGAAATAATCCCCTGAGCAGTCGGGTTTGCTACTGTAGGCATTGCATCCCCCATAGCTGCTGCTACGCCGCCGGAGCCATAGACCGAAGATACCGTAGTAAACCGGCTCGCATCCTGGAACAGCGGGAATACCTGTGCAAACATACACCATAATGCAAGCGTATTCGCACGGTTCTGAATCCAGCCGCCCTTATTCCAGAGCGCATTTGCAACGGTAGGTGCAAGCAGAAGTGCAAATCCGCAGTACCATGAATGCGTAGGCAGATTCAGATAAGTATACTGGAAGTTCCAGATATCATATGCCAGAATAAAGCACCATGTCATATCCGGCCAAAGCATATCTTTCTTATCCTTTGAAGAATAAATTCCCCACCAGCCTGTCATACAGACAATATTTATCAGTCCTGCAATACCGTTTAAGATATTCCACCAGCCGCCGTAAAGCCACACGCCTTCGGAAGACTTCCACCAGCCGCCCATGATACTGCCGCCTCTTATCACAGATTCAAAATCAGATACTACAGCGATTAATATATTAATGGCAACAATGACAAAAGGAAATACTTTAAAAGCATGGGATTTTCCTAATTTTCCCCAGTGATACTTAATAACCATAAATCCGATACATCCGGCTAATGCCGCATAGAGCTTGGCATAGTGGAACCAACTGTTCATATGGACATAAGTCTGGTTATTTAACGCCCATTCTGAGCCACGTGCCGCACCCACATAAATTGAAATGAAATAAACCGTTAATACTGCCGGAATCCCGAAAAAGCAGATACTGCCTCCTACTTTTGTACGACGTGCTATCTCGTTCATAATGATCAAGCCGGCAAATACCATAACCCAGCCTAAAATCTGCCAAACAGTCCTTCCGTCATAAATTTGAAAAATCATTATCTCTCCCTCTCTTTCTCTTTCGCGCTTTTTATCGCACTCAATATACTTCTATTTCCTTAATATTAAATTCGTTCCCCTGCAAAAGCCAAGTATCCTGACTCTTGCAGTAGGGACAAATTTTTCCGTGTTCCACAGTCGGGTATGTTTTCTCACACCCCTCACAGTACGTGATGGCCGGCAGCGTTTCCACAACCAGCTCCGCCTCGGAAAACAACTCCCGCTTTTTTATCGCCCATTTCCAACAGTTCTGCAAATATGATTCAATGACCGTAGATACTTCACCAAGTTCCAATACGACTTTGGATATGCCTTCCGCCTCATTTTCTGAAGCTACTTTTTCCAATGTGTCCATGATATGGAATACTACGCCAAGTTCGTGCATAATCAACCTCAATCCTTTTTCTTTGCAAATTTGACCTTAATGGACTGTTTGACCATATTGGGAAGAACATATTTTAACTTATCCTCCGATTTTACCATTTCGGAGCAGCCCGGAAGTTCTCTGTGGAGTGAAATAGCATCAAATACGCATTTGGTCGTACAAACACCGCATCCGATACATTTATTCGGATCGACCACAGATGCCCCACAGGAAAGACAACGCGAAGTTTCCGCCTTGACCTGTTCTTCCGTTAAAGTATGGGACATGTCACGGAAGGAACGAAGCTGCGCTTCTTCAGCCTTCTCCGGTCTTTGTCTGTCCGTATTATCGTAGTTTGCGATGAAGATATCTTCTTTATCAAGCTCTATGAAATCTCTTCTGTTTCTTCCTATAGTCAACGTACAATGCTCATGCACGAATCTGTGCAGGGAAATAGCGCCTTCCCGTCCTGCCGCAATCGCATCTATGGCAAACTTCGGTCCGGTGTAAACGTCGCCGCCCACGAAAATATCCGGCTCCGCTGTCTGGTATGTCAGCTTATCGGCAATAGCTCCGCCATTCGGACGAAGTTCAACCTTCGTTCCTTTCAAAAGATCACCCCAATTAATTCCCTGACCAACACTGAAAATAACATTTGCACAGGAAACTGTCATTGTATCGTTTTCGTCATAAAGCGGTGCAAACCTGTGATTCTCATCATACACACGAGTGCACTTCTTAAATATAACACCCGTTACTTTTCCATTTTCCGTCAGGATTTCTTTCGGACCCCAACCATTATTAATGGAAATCTTCTCTTCCGACGCTTCCAGGATTTCTTCTCTGCTTGCCGGCATTTCATCCCTGCTCTCTAAGCAGAACATCGAAACCTTGCCCTGTCCGCAGCGGCCTGCGGTTCTTGCCGCATCAATGGCAACGTTACCGCCGCCGATTACGACTACATCTCCGCCCAGTGCAAATGCTTCCTTGCTTCCGGCCTCACGTAAAAACTCTACCGCCGTATAAGCGCCTTCCGCATCCTCTCCGGGAATACCGGGTTTCCTGCCGCTCTGGCAGCCGATTGCAATATAGAATCCTTTGTATCCTTCCTTACGAAGCTGATCAATGGTAATATCTTTGCCGACTTCAACGCCATATTTGATTTCAACTCCCATGGCAGTAATTACATCTACCTCAGCCTGAATCAGATCTTTTTCCAATTTGTAGGAAGGCACGCCATAAGTCAGCATACCGCCCGGTTTTTCATTCCTTTCAAAAATCGTCGGCTTATATCCTTTATCCGCCAGATAATAAGCACAGGAAAGACCTGCCGGTCCGGCACCGATGATTGCTATTTTTTCATCAAAATGACCTTTTAATGAAGGTACCGTAGGCTTCGGAATGTATCGTGTCTCAGCATTCAAATCCTGTTCCGCTACAAAACGCTTAACTGCGTCAATTGCAACTGCCTCATCTATTGTAGCACGCGTACATGCATCCTCACACCGTCTGTTGCAGATACGTCCGCAAATAGCCGGCAGCGGATTGTCCTTTTTAATAAGCGCCAATGCATCCTGATAACGTCCTTCTTTGGCAAGCTGTAAGTAACCCTGTATGGCAATATGTGCTGGACAGGCTGTTTTACAAGGTGCCGTACCGGTATCATAACAGTTGATTCTGTTGACATCCCGGTAATTATGCGTCCACATATGCTCTCCCCATTTTTGCTCCTGCGGAAGAGGCATCTTTGGATAAGTAACCTCGCTTCCATCCTTTTTGCAAAGTTTCTGTCCCAATTTCACCGCACCGGCAGGACAGTTTTCCACACATTTGCCGCAGGCTACGCATTTTGCTTTATCCACTTTGGCTATGTACGCGGAACGTGACATATTCGGCGTATTGAAAAGCTGCGAAGTACGAAGAGCATAACATACATTCACATTACAGTTACAGATGGCAAAAATCTTGTTGGCGCCGTCAATATTGGTGATCTGATGTACAAACCCGTTATCTTCCGCCTGTTTAAAAATAGCCAGCGCTTCTTCTCTTGTGATATAGTGTCCGTCTTTCTGTGTTTCTACTACATAATCCGCCATATCGCCTACCGCAACGCACCAGCCTTCCGGATCGTCCCCGCATCCCTCATCATGCGTCAGTCTGGAACGACGGCAGGAACAGGGACTTGCAGCATATTTTCCTTCATATTTGGTCAGCCAATAGGAAATATGCTCCAGATCAATGGACTCGCTTTCCATTTCAATCGCTTTTTCTACCGGAATGACATGCATGCCGATTCCGTTTCCGCCTTCTCCGACAAACGGTGTAACATGCTCTAAGGGCAGTCTGGACATATGTTCAAAAAACAGACCGACCTCCGGTTTCTCGGCTATAATGGAACTGTTCATATTGAAAAACTCCGCTGAGCCCGGCACGTACATAGGCAGTACATACTGCTTTTCATGTGCAGGATTTTCCCAGTTGTATTCGAGAATACCCTTTCTGGACATCTCCTTCAGCTTCGGCTCCAGTTCTTTTTCCGGAATGCCGGTTATTTTCACCATTTCCGGCAGGGTTTTCGGTTTTCTTACCCCCATCTTTAAAGCAATCTCTGCTTCCTCATCGGTAACTACCGCGGCTAATCCCCAATATTCCGGATCATCCTGTGTGATCTTTTTTATCCCCAGCTTCTGCGGAATCCTGTCGGTTATCATCTTACCGAGTTTTACAATACTCTCCCTGACAGGTTCATTGTGATCCGCCTTATGTTCGGGATAAACATAATCAGGATACAGTTCTTTGTCTAACGTTTTTCCCATATTTTCCTCCCTCTGTTTGTATATTCTATTTATATTATGTTTCTTTCCAGTTTACTACTTCATCTGACAGCCATTTCGCCCACTCTTCTATTCCTTCTCCGGTCTTAGCACAGATTGGAATGACCTTTGCCTTGGGATTGCGCATGTGTATATATTCCCTGCACTTATCCATATCAAAGTCAAAGTATGGCATGACGTCGATTTTATTGATAAGCACCACATCGCAGATAGAAAACATCAGCGGGTATTTTAACGGCTTGTCGTCTCCTTCCGGTACGGATAGGATCATGGCATTTTTAGAAGCTCCCGTATCAAATTCCGCCGGACAGACCAGATTTCCTACGTTTTCCAGAATAGCCAGTTCCACGTCGTTCGTGTCTAATCCTTCAAGCCCCTGTCTGGTCATCTCTGCATCCAAATGACACATTCCACCCGTATGAAGTTGGATAACCTTTGCTCCCGAGAGGGCAATTGTCTTAGCATCTACATCCGAGTCAATATCCGCCTCCATAACGCCAATCTTTATTTTCCCCTTCAGTGCATCAATGGTACGCATCAATGTAGTTGTCTTTCCGGAACCGGGGGAAGACATTAGGTTTAATAGAAACACGCCTTTTCCCTTAAGTTCCTGACGCAGCTTATCCGCCTGCATATCATTGTCTGCAAAAACACTCTGCTTGATTTCTAAAACTCTCACTTCTTTCATGGCATTCTCCTGTCAAATCAACATTTTTTGCGGTTTTATACTCTCTAAAATTATTGTAACATGACCGCGCAAATTGTCAATTCCCTATAGCTATTCAATACACTGGCTTTATCTGACCATTAATGGTACAATATTCATAAAAAATGAGGCATTTAACTGGAGGTGAATTCATAGTGTGAAAAATAAATTTTTCACACGCAAATTTGTGCTTGAGGGCACAAATTCGCAAGTTAAGAAAGGAGCATGGTTTTTTTATGAAATATATCCGAGATAACTACTCAGTACAGTTGATATAAACTGTTAGCAGATTGTGCTGAGGATAAATAAACTTGCTGACAGTCACAACTGTACTGATTCTATGGGAATATTAACATTAGAAAAGGAGTACAGTTATGCGCTATATGAAAGAAATCTTAAAAAATAACAGAAATTGGGTTATTGTATATCTGGTAATAGGATTATTCAATGCATTTATGTCGAATTATAAGGCGGACTGTTTTCAAAAGATTGTAGATGGATTGACAGATAGGACAATAATGGTTTACGGAATCCTGTTTTACGGTGTTGTTCTTATTGTAAATTATGTAATGAACTATTTGGATGAGTACCCGTCAGCCAGACTTGAAAATGAGATTTATCTGGATTTTAAATTACTTGCATTACAGAAAATAGGCAGAATGGACTATTCTGAATACCAAAAGCTGGGAACAGGTAAATTAGTGCAGCAGATTGAAAATGGCGCTAATGCAGGAAAAGGCGTTCTTTATGACTTTTGGTTCTGTGTTGTCAGGAGTTTGATTCCGACAATCCTGTTCAGTTTATATTTTATTTGGAAAATAGACAGAAATATAACTTATTTTCTTATGGCAGGATATATCATTGTATTTATAGTAACTAACATATTGCTTAAGGGATTATACCGGATAAAGGAAAAAATATTAACCAATGAAGAGGAACTAAACCATTTTCTAGTGCGTGGTTTCATGGAAATGCCTGTCTTTCGCATGAAAAACCAATTCTCAAATGAGGTAAAAAAGGCATCAAAAGCCAAACGAATCATCGTATCGTCAAAAGTAAAAATGACCATGATACATGAAGCATTTTTCACTATTTTTGCATTGTTAGTCGCATGCCTGGATATTGGGATTCTGGTCTATTCCTGGAAAAACAGCCATTTGTCTGTTGGTTCTGTAGTAGCATTAATTACGTTGATCGATAATGCATATACCCCAATTGCAATTTTTAATGTCATTTATGTTCAGTACAAATTGAACAAAACAGCGTGGCTGCGATTTACGGAGCTGTTAGATTTAAAAGAGGATATGCAGCTTAAAGAAGGCGTTACTTTTGATACACTCTTAGATAAGATTAGTGTTAAGAACTTGACATTTTACTATGAAAAATCGTCGCCGGACAGTGAAACTTCCTATAAGAATGAAAAAATATCCGGTGAAAAATTTTCTGACGAAAATAGAAAAGTGCTTAATTCTGTCAGCCTGACTATCAGAAATGGCGAAAAAATAGCGTTTGTCGGTGAATCAGGTTCCGGAAAATCGACATTGGTAAAAATATTAATAGGATTACTCAAGTACGATGAAGGTGATATCCTATTTGATGATAAACCGTTAAAAAGATTCTCGCTGGAATCACTGTATGAAAAAGTATCCTATTTATCGCAGGATGCACCCGTATTTGATGGCACAATCAGAGAAAACCTGGTATTTGACAAAGAAGTTTCGGATATCGATATTCATGAGAGCCTTAAAGCCGCCCAGCTGCTGCCAATGCTTTCGTCATTGGATAACGGAGTGGATACAAGAATCGGTGAGAAGGGAACCTGCTTATCCGGTGGAGAAAAACAGCGGCTGGCATTAGCCAGGCTGTGGTTTGATCATTCTGAGATAGTTGTTTTAGATGAAGCAACATCAGCATTGGATAATGTGACGGAAAGCATCGTCATGAAAAATGTTTTAGAACAGGTGCATAATGCCACAGTAATCGCCATTGCCCATCGTTTATCTTCAATCGTCGGATTTGACCGAATCATAGTATTCAGGAACGGAAAAATCGTCGGTAATGGAACTTTTGAGGAATTACTGGTAAATAACAGCTATTTTATGGAATTGTACAGAAAAGAACAGGAGAAATAGATTTTTCCCCTGTTTTACCTTCATAGTCACAGAGGGTAAAACAGGGGAAAATTATTTGAATTAATTATTTTTTCCGGGTATAAATCGTTCTTGTATATTTGATGTCCTCACCACCGGTTTCTCCAACGGTCATATCGAAATCGCTTTTATCAAATTCGGGAAAGAATACATCTCCATCTTCTACTTCCATATCAATTTCAGTGATATACATTTTGTCCACCATAGGCATCGCTTCCTTAAACAAGCCATAACCTCCGGACACATAAACATCAGCATCTCCTGCTGCTTCAATTGCTTCCTTAAGCGATTTTACTGTCAACAGGTTTTCCCCTGTATAATCAGCGCTGCCGGAAACAACAATATTCATTCTGTTTGGAAGAGGATGTCCGATTTCTTCATAAGATTTCCGTCCCATAATAACGACATTACCGGTTGTGAGTTCCTTAAACTGCTTCTGTTCTCCTTTGATTTTCCAGGGAATCTGACCATTCTTCCCAATAACATTATTCTTTGAACGCGCGACAATTAATCCTATCATCTTTTTAGTTCAGTCCTTTCGTAAAATACAATCCTTAACTTTCTAATCTGCTTTATTATATCATAAGCTCTGGCAGTCAAGCCTGAGCTTATTTTACCATAATTATTTCTTTCATTTCAATACACTGGCTTTATCCGGATATAAATGTTACAATATTAAAAAAAGGAGGCTTTACTATGCAAGAAGTTTATGATTTTTTAAAAAGCTGCGGTACTTATTATCTGGCGACGACAGAAGGTGAACAACCAAGAGTCCGACCTTTCGGAACGATTGATTTGTTTGAGGAAAAGCTTTATATCCAGACAGGCAAATCCAAGGATGTGTCTAAACAGATCTCCAAAAATCCAAAAGTTGAAATATGCGCATTTGCAGATGGAAAATGGCTGCGTATCGCGTGCTCTCTTGTAAGGGATGACCGCATAGAAGCAAAAGAACATATGCTTGATGCCTATCCGAATTTAAAAGGAATGTATTCCGCTACGGATGATAATACGGAAGTTCTGTATATGAAAGATGCTGTCGCTACTTTCTCTTCTTTTACGGAACCTCCTAAAACCGTTCAGTTTTGATGGAGTTTTTATGAAAATTACGAGGAAATTTAAAAAATGGCATTATACTTTAGGCCTATTATTACTCTTAATTTTCTATATTGCCGGCAATGCTACAAGTATCTGCATTTACTCAACCAAAGATGAAACTCAAAATGCTGATACTGCAATAATTTTAGGTGCGGCTGCTACAGACGAAGGCGTATCCCCGGTATTCAGGGAACGAATAAATCACGGAATTTGGTTATATCAAAACGGCTACGTCCAAAAACTGATTATCACCGGTGGATATGGAGACGGAAACCTCTATTCTGATTCCTATATCGGAAAACAATATGCCATCGGGCAGGGAATTCCGGAGGATGCCATATTACTTGAAGAAGCTTCTACCATTACAGAAGAAAATCTGGAAAACGCAATGGAAGTTATGAAGAATAACGGATATGATACTGCTTTAATTGTCAGCGACCCTTTGCACATGAAAAGAGCAATGCTGATGGCACAGGACAAAGGTCTTAAAGCATATACCTCCCCAACCCGCACTTCAATGTATAAAAGCACTTATGAAAAGACTAAATTCACGGCAAGAGAGGTATTCTTTTATATAGGATATAAATTTTCCTCGCTTTTCTCTTTTTCTGATTAAAAAATGTACCTGCAGAAATTGTAGATTCCGCTGCTGATTGCCGGGTCGCCGTGATCAGAGCCGGGGATTTCCCACCATAAATGCTCCACCCCGTTTTTCTCAAAAATATCGTGGTAGCTCTTGGGGAATTGTCCCACTGTGCCGTCTTTGTCTCCGCAGCAGACCATCAGAAGGATTGGTTTCTCGTCGTTAAATACCAGTTCATCCTCAGTAAACTGACCCTCGTGCTCCATCGCCCAGTCCTTTCCCGGCACCAGCCCGGGAGCCGGAGCGATGGCTCCCGCATATCCGAACAAATCAGGCCGCTGTAATCCGATTGCCAGCGTCTCTCTTCCACCCATGGAAAATCCCGCAATCGCTGTGTTCTCTCTACCTTCGGCTATGGAGTAGTTCTCCTTAATGAAAGGCATCAGGTCCGTCACCAGATCATTGACGAAATTATCATAAGCCGCCACGTTTTCCTTATCAATGGCAGTACATTTATCCTGAGTTTTGCTGGCATACATATAGGGATAGACGACAATCATATCTTTGGCTATTCCCTTAGTCATCATATTCTGGATTGTAATGCTGTTATTGTTCATATCGTTCTGAGTTCCAAATATGCCATGCAGCACATACAGTACCGGATACTCTTTATCCTCCGAGTACCCTTCCGGCAGCACGATATTCACCGGTCTGTCCTTCTCACAGGTCGTAGAGTAATATGTAGTCTTAATCACATCATTGTACTTGACATCAGTATTTCTCTTAGAATACTCCTCCGGGCAAAAAATCTCTATTTCGTAGTTCTGCATAAACTTATCCTCCTCATTTTTATTATTATTTACGGCTGAGTCAGCCTGAATTTCCTTAGACTCAATGAGTTTTGTTTCATCATCATCTTTCACTTCATCCGACATGTCCGACGGCTTTTCCTGTTCAGTTTGGTTATCCTGAGTATTTCCTTCAATCTGTTCCCGTGAGATATTCTCCTCTGCTAATTCTGTGTCCCTAACGTCTTCGGAAGTTCCACAACCTGCCGCGGAAATCATAATCGCTGCCAGAACGCCCAATGAAATTCCACGTATATAATTAATCTTCATAGTTTTTTCCTTTTTCTATTATTTTATCTTGTGCGCCAATTTGTTCAATCTGTATCTTCCCGTATTTCATATAATTAATAATATTATTATACACTATATAAGGCATAAAACAAATGTAATAATTTCAAAGATGATGCAAGTCTGCTTTATGATATAACTCATCGTTGATTTTATCGAGAACAAAACATAAAATACCCTAATGCTACTATTAATTTATTTTATTTCATCTTCTTCATACGCCAAATCAAGATTACAAATATTAATATGAATATCAAACAAATATGCGGAGTTATCATTATATGAAAAATGGCTTCATTAGATGTAATAATATAGACTGCCGTGTTTGCTGCCGCATGAAATAAAAAAGCATGGAAAAATCTGCCATACCACTCATAAGTATAGGAAATCAGAATCCCCATAAGAAACCCATAAACTCCCTGCACAATATTTCCATGATAAAGCCCAAAAAGCAATGCAGATAAAAAAACTGCCGCAGTAATTGAGCAGTTTCTCTTTATTCTATTATAAATGACGCCGCGGAACACTACTTCCTCCGCTAGCGGAGAAATGATACCGTACATAATAAGACCTGTGATAAGGCTTACGCCATACTGATGCTCTGCAACACGGCTATAGGTTTCCGAACTTTCCGTCAAGCGCAGCCAGATAAACAAAATATTAATTGCAACCGAGCTTGTGATAGCAAGTGTTATTGTAATTAATGCAGATTTATATAATGGAATATCTTTTATAACTTTTATATTTTCTAAATCTTTTGTATTTCCTGCATGTATGTCTTGTTTCTGCCGTTCGTCCATTTCTCTCTTGAGACTCGAAAGAAGCGGCAGTATTCCTATCAACATAGATATACCGCCAAGAATTGTTCTAGTTGTGGTTTCATTTCCAAAGATATATCTATCTAATTGCATGATTTCAATGACCAATACAGTCAATATAATATAAGATAGCAGATAGGTAATATAATAAATAACAAGTGGTATCAATATTTCCCCGGTATTCCTAACTAAACCAATATATTTATTATTTGATTTATTTTTTGTATCCATAATCAAAATCCTATACTGCTTAGCCCACAAGCAGTTTCTCCAGTTCCTGTACAGTATCCACAATATAGTCTGCCCCCGCCTGTTCCAATTCACCCGGAGCTGCATATCCATAAGAAACGCCTATAGAATCAATCCCAAACGTCTTGGCGGCATTTATGTCGAATTTCCTATCACCTATCATGACAAACGTGTCACAATCAGATTCTTCCACAGCATATTGCTTCAGCTGCTTCAATGCCTCCTCTACCACTTCTTCCTTTTTGTTACGGGTTCCGTCCATTTCACTGCCTACTACTACATCAAAATACTGCTCTATATTAAAGTATTGTAAAATACGTTTCACATACACAGTAGTTTTGCTCGAGGCAATAGCCAGCAACTTTCCTTCCTGTTTCAAGTGTGCAAGCATCTCTTCCATGCCGGGATATATTTCATTTTCATATAAGCCTACGTCACTGAACCTCTCCCTGAAATATGCTACCGCCTCGGATATCTTCTGCTCGTCAAAACCATAAAATTCCCTAAAACTATCCTGCAGCGGCGGTCCGATAAAGGGATCAAACTTATCCAAGTCTGTCTCTTCGATTCCGAATTTACTCAAAGCATATTGTACACATCTCGAGATACCCTGCTTCGGGTCTGTCAGAGTACCGTCTAAATCAAACAATAGGTATTGAAACTTTCCGGTTGCTGTTTTCATCTATGTACTTTCCCCTTTCGTATTCCTTATAAAACATCTGTTATTTATAAACTTATTTTCCACTTTTCATCGGGTAGCATTACTAATATTATATAACCACATATACAATGAAAGTCAATATAGTAAATTTAGTGCAGCCCGTCAATATGATTATAGGTTAAAATAAAAATCAGTCAAACAATAAGGTAAATAAGTTAAATAAAAAACTTGACAGGTACATATATTCCGCCATATAATAATTTAAATTCGAAATCATAAAGACTATGATGGAGACGGTATATTTATTTTGAAAGTCACAGAGAGCCGTGTTTGCTGAGAAACGGTACTAGTAGAGTAAATATATAATCCCTCCTGAGTTGCAGCACGAAAGCTGGGGCAAGTAGATGCTGACGGTTTTCTCCCGTAATAGAGAACGCATATGTTGGTATGTCGTAAATGGATTAAGAGCATTAGAAGTTCCTATCGTTTACGATAGGTTTTTATATTATTCCGGAAATATATTAAGCAGCCAACATTTGTATTTTACAAAAGTGGCTGTTTTTTTTGTTTTCACTCAAACAATAAAAGAATGGCAAAGTGACAATGTGTAATGATTTCGAAAATCATTATTTATTTTAAGGAGGTATTATGGAATACTTATTAAAAAACGGAAAAAAAGTAGTTATTCGTAAACCAGAACCGGAAGATGCAGAAAGTATTATTAATGTTATGTCCATTGCAGATAAAGAAACGCTTTTTTTGGCGCGAAATCCGGGAGAATTTTCCACGCCGATTGATAG
>CAMWWS010000015.1 GCA_947178085.1 uncultured Lachnospiraceae bacterium
ACAGTGGATACAGTTTTAAGAAATCCACCTTACCTACAGGAAACGATGTGCCCTCATGCAAAGCAATGCCCAATAATGAACCTGCACATACAATATGATACTGTGGTGCATTTTCATAAAAATATTTTAGTGATGAAAGTGCCCTTGGCACTTCCTGTACTTCATCAAATATAAGTAATGTGTTATCCGGACTGATTTTTTTGCCGGCATATAACTCAATACCCATAATAATACGTTCAATATTCAAGTCAGCGGCAAACAGTTCCTTCATTTCAGGATTGGAATCAAAATTTATATATACAGCAGCATCATATGCCTTACCTCCGAATTCCTTCATCAGCCAAGTCTTTCCGACCTGTCTTGCACCCTCGATAATCAACGGCTTACGATGTTTGCTGTCTTTCCATTTATACAGTTTTTCAATTGCAGTTCTATACACAGACTTACCTCCATCAAGTGATATGAACCTAGCATAGCACATGAGCACATAATATGCAACGATAATTTATGTGGTTATTACATTTTTTACGACGAATTTTGTTATTACTATAACACTTTTTACAACGAATACATATCCCGGCTTTTGCACCTTGAATATATAAGATTATATATAAAACTTATTGCTTATTTTCAACATAAAGAATACAATATCATTACAAACATTTACAAAAACAAAATAAATTCGCAGACTGAGAGAGGAGCATGGTTATAAATATGAAAGAATCAGAATATCAGAATTTAAAACAGTATGCAGATTTTTATAAAAGCATCATAGATATGGACGGGAGCGCTATAGTAATCTGTAATCTTGAACATGACATCATATATATGAATCCGGCGGCAATTTCTTATTACGCAAAAGGCGGTGGTGAGAAGTTAGTCGGTCAGAGTATTATGGACTGTCATAATGAGGAATCACAGAAAAAAATACGGCAGGTTGTAGAATGGTTTGCCTCATCTACAGAGCATAACCTCGTCTATACCTTTTATAATCAAAAACAGAATAAAGATGTCTATATGGTTGCTCTAAGAGACGGTGATAAGTTAATCGGGTACTATGAGAAACATGAATACCGAAATAAAGAAACCATGAAAATGTATGATTTATGGTAAAATTATATTGATAAGTAGTTTTTTAAAGAGCCCTGCCACAGCAGAGCTCTTTATTATTATCCGACCGTCAGGCAATATCTTCCATCTGCGTCGTGTACAGTTTGTAATAATACCCTCTTTTTGCCATCAATTCCTCATGCGTACCGCATTCCATGATACCGCCCTGATCAATATACATAATCTTATCGCAGTTCTTAATCGTGGACAGTCTGTGTGCAATGATAAAGGACGTTCTTCCCTGCAGCATGGCATTCAGTCCCTGCTGCAACGCACGCTCTGTCTGTACGTCGATACTGGAAGTCGCCTCATCCAGCACCAGAATCGAAGGATCTGACAAAAGTGTTCTGGCAAATGAAATTAATTGTTTCTGCCCCTGAGACAACAGGGAGCCCCTCTCCTTTACCTCCGTATTATAGCCTTCCTGCATGCGGCTGATAAATCCGTCTGCGCACACGGTTTTGCTGGCTTTTTTAATCTCATCCATCGTGGCGTCCAGTTTGCCGTAACGAATATTGTCCTCGATGGTTCCCGAGAAAATGAAACTGTCCTGCAGCATGATGCCCATCTGCGAACGCAGGGATTCTAATGTTACCTGAGAGATGTCCTGTCCGTCTATCAGAACCCGTCCTCCGTTTACATTATAAAACCGGGAAATCAGATTCACAATTGTACTCTTTCCTGCGCCTGTCGGACCTACTAACGCCACGCTCTCACCTGGCTGTACCGTGAATGACAGGTCATTTAATACATCCTTTCCTTCCTCATATGCAAAAGTCACATGTTCAAAAGTAACCTGCCCCTTGATAGGCGGCATCTCAACGGCATCATCCGCATCAGCCACCGTCACCGGTTCATCAAGTGTTTCAAATATACGCTCCAGATAAGCTATATTATTAATAAAATTATTGAAAATATTACCCAGATTCATAATAGGCTGCCAGAATCTGGAAGCATATGAAGTGATTGCCACAATCACTCCCAGCTTCACATTTTCCGGACCCATCACTAAAAGACCCACTATAAATACAGCTGCCCTGACCAGCACAGAAATATTATCAATTCCCGGCCACACCAGATTACTGAACTTTACGGCCTGCATCCATGCCTGCCTGCATCGGTCGGACAAAATCCCGAAGGTTTCTGAATTTTCGTCTTCTCTGACAAAAATCTGTGTTATCCTTGCTCCCACAATATTTTCCTGCAGATACGCATTCAAGTTGGAGTTCTTATTGGATACCATCTGCCATGCTTTTCTCTGCCGCTTCTTAATATAAAGCATAAACACCGCCAGAATCGGCACGCCTGCCATTACCACTAACGACAGCTTCACATCTACCAGAAACATAAAGATTACAATAAAAACCAGATTCAGGATTTCCAGTACTACATTAATCAATCCGTTAGACAGCATATCCGACACGGAATTTACATAGTTTACAACACGAATCAGAATTTTACCGTGCGGCCTGTCATCATAGTATTGAAAAGGCAGCTTCTGCAAATGGGCAAACAAATCTTTCCGGATATCATAAATAATGCTCTGTCCCACACGTACCATAATACGTGAACGTACAGTGGTAAAAATAACGCTGACAGCATACGCCCCTACTAAAATAAGTACCAAAGTTATCAGCATATGCATATCCTTTGCGGGAATCGCCTCATCCAACGCCTTCTGAGTCAGCATTGGTCCGAACAGTGCCATAATTCCGCCGACAGCGCTCAGACACAATGCCAGAATCATCTTTCCCGTATATTTTTTGATATAGACTGATGCACGAAGTAAATGGTGAAAATCAAAGGGAGTTTCCAGCACTTCGTCCTCACGATAAGTATTCCTTCTTGCCATCTCTATACCTCCTCTCCGGTCTGTAACTGTACAACCTGATAATAATATCCCTTCTTGGCTATTAATTCCTCATGTGTACCTGACTCTGTAATATGCCCGTCCTGTAAGACCAGTATTTTATCCGCACACTTGGTCGTGGATATTCTCTGGGCAATAATAACCTTTGTACATGGAAAATCCAGTTCGTTAAGGCTGTGCTGTATCTGTTTCTCTGTTTCCATATCCACTGCCGAAGTAGTATCGTCCAGAATAAGTATGGAAGGGCGCACAGCCAACGCTCTTGCAAGGGAAATACGCTGCTTCTGTCCACCGGAAAGGCCTACTCCCCTTTCCCCTACGATGGTGTCATAGCCTTCGGGCATTCTGGCTATAAACTCTGAAGCCGCCGAATATCTTGCAAATTTTACCACCTGCTCCTGAGTGATATGACTGTCTCCGAAAGCAATGTTACCGTCAATGGAATCCGAGTACAGCAGTACATCCTGAGTAGCCAAACCGATATTTTTGCGCAGTTGGTTCAACTTCATATTCTGCACCGGAATATCGTCTACCAGCACTACTCCCTCCGTAGGCTCATAAAATCGCGGAATCAACTGAATCAGAGAGGTCTTGCCACAGCCGGTCTCACCCATGATCGCAACGGTTTCTCCCGGTTCGGCAGTGAAACTTACGTTATGTAATACGGGCAGCTTACCGTCAGCATATTGAAAACTTACGTTTTTAAACTCAATCTTTCCTGCAAACCGCTCCGGTCTGTCTATAGCATCCGGCTTATCCACAATCTCCGGCTCAGAATAGTAAATCTCCATCACTTTCTCGGAAGCTGCGGCGAACCGTTGAAACTCATTCATAATATTTCCAAGTTGGCGCATGGGATTGGCAATAGCCCATATCAGACTGGAAAACGCCACATATTGTCCCATTGATATCTGTTCATTAATCAGAAAGATACCGCCTACAAGCAAAAGCACCACAGGCATCAGATTTGCCGCCGATTCCACATAAGGGTAATATGTAAGCCATGTCAGCGCCGTCTTTTGATTAGTATGGGAATAAGAAGTATTACATTCGTCAAATTTACCAATCTCGTATTTTTCTCTTGCAAAAGCCTTTACTACCCTGTTTCCGGATATATTTTCCTGAGCGATGGTATTCATCTGTGCCAGTTTCTCCCTCAGCGCCTTATGCCGCGGAGCCACCTTTTTTTTAAATAAAATAATAATCATAAAAATGAAAGGTGCAATAGTAAACAGGCAAAGTGCCAGCCGCCAGTCCATATATAAGAAATACACCGTCGTCGCGCTCAGCAAAGCCAGAGATTCCACAATCGTGCGGATAACCCAGGCAATCATATGTCTTACCGCGTCCAAATCACCGGTCATTCTGGTCATCAGATCACCTGTGCGGTAAGCGGCATAAAAATGCATATCCTGTCTTTCAATCTTGTCAAACAGATATGTTCTGATCCGATACAAAACTTTCTGGGATACACTCTCTGCACCCATGCACGACAGATAAACAACTGTTGTCCTAAGCAAGGTCAGCAGAACCATAGCAGCAATTAACTCCCAGAAAAGATTCCGCCTTACCGCCAGATTCTCTGCGGCATGTTCCCCGCTTAGAAACATATCAATAATTTTCTGTGATACATAAGGGATTATCAGATGCATCATACTGTAAGTCATCGTACCAATCATACTGATCACATACAGTGCCCGATATCCACGCATGTTTTCCCAAAGCCATTCGAGCCTTGATTTTTGCGACTTTTTCATATGTCTCCTCCTTGGTAGGTCTGCAACACTTCACATATCCTACACCAAATAAACATATTATATTCCCGGCAAAGTCAGGAGTAAATATACAAAATATAGTAATTTAAAAGAATTTTTATAAGAATTTCCATCGTTTTTCTTCTATCAGAAGCATTGTATATTTTTCAATTTCCCTGACACAATATGTAATAGAAAAACAACGAAAGGTAAGGTGTATAAATGGAAAAAACAGATACAGAAAAACTGCTTCAGGAATGCGATGCAGGAACAAAAATGGCAGTAACCTCAATTGATGAGGTAATGGACAAAGTCACTAGCTCCAATATGAGAAGTCTGCTTGAGGAGACAAAGGATCATCACAGCAAACTGGGAAACGAGATTCACTCTCTTTTAAACAGCCACGATACCGATGAAAAGGACCCCTCGCCTATTGCAAAAAGCATGTCATGGATGAAGACCAATATGAATATGTACATGGATAAGAGCGACGAAACCGTGGCAGACCTTTTGACCGACGGCTGCAACATGGGAGTTAAATCCTTAAACCGTTATCTGAATCAGTATAAGGCGGCCGATAAGAAATCCAAAGAGTTGTGCACGAGACTGATTTCAATTGAGGAGCAGTTCTGCAAGGAACTAAGCCAATATCTATAAGAAATTACGGACAGATTACACAAAATGTTCCCACGCGTCATGAGCATTTTGTGTAATCTTATATATCGGTTCATCAAAATCACTCTTTATTCTTAAATGCTTCATTCATCGGAATTCCTTTATTCTCTTCTATAACTTTTCATAATTGCTTCCAAGGGTGCTTCTTAATTCCGTTCGTACAAATCCGCAAACTTCTCCAGCGCCCCACGGATTTCTATATGCTGGGGGCAGATCCGTTCACACTTTCCACACTTGATGCAGTCCACAGCCTTACCATAATTCATGGAATGTCTCTCATAGTACATATTCGTCTTTTTACCAGTGGCAGCATACATATTATACAATCCAAAATAGGCGGGAATATTGATATGCTTAGGGCATTCTTCCATACAGTACCTGCAATTCGTGCATGGCGTAATATTAATATTCACAATATCAGTAACCCGCTGCAGCATCTCCCGTTCTTCCTTGTCAAGTGGCTGAAAATCCCTCATGCAGGAAGTATTATCCACAAGCTGTTCCAAATTGCTCATGCCACTTAATACCATCATGCAATTGTCTAAGGATGCGGCATAACGAATGGCATAGGATGCCGGTGACCCATGGGCGCCTATTTTCTCCATCTCGTTTTTAGCTTCTACAGGGAGATTTGCCAGACTTCCGCCCTTTACAGGTTCCATGGCAATAACCGGTTTCCCATGGCGGCAGGCCACCTCATAACAAGCGCCCGACTGAATTACTGCACTGTTCCAGTCCAGATAATTAATCTGAAGCTGTACAAAATCCATTTCCGGATATTTTGTCAGGATTTCATCCAGAAGTTCTGCGTCATCATGATAGGAAAACCCAATGTTTTTCACCAACTTTTGCTCTTTTAATCTTATGATAAACTCAAAACCACCATATTTTAAAGTGTTGGTATATCTCTCTTTTCCCATATTATGAAGCAGATAATAGTCAAAATATTCCACTCCACAGCGACGCAGCTGTTCTTCAAAATACCTTGGATATTCCTCCGAGGACTTCACTCGCAGGATTGGCATTTTATCCGCCAGAATATATTGCTCTCTGGGATATCGGTCTACCAGGCAGCGCTTTACAGCGCCTTCCGATTGCTCTCCGTGATAAGGGTATGCCGTATCAAAATAAACAAAGCCCTGCTCTAAAAAATGGTCCACCATTTGACACATCTGTTCATAGTCAATGCTTTTTACATCCTCCGGATCTGTCAGCGGAAGCCTCATCGTTCCAAAACCTAATTTTTTCAATTGTATACACCCTCCTTTTATTTTAACATTTCTTCAAACGAAAACTTCATATTCCATATAAAATGTATTTACGACTCGTGCCAAGCCTGTTTCGAACTACTGATTTTCTTTTGCGATGTGTCCGCTTCCCGTAGTAATATTGCCATATAGGCATCCTGCAGTGCGTCCTTTAACGGATACGGTTCTGTTGTATCTCCTCTGGAATATTCAGCAGTACGCCTCATCAATGATGCAACCGCCGTTTCATCCTGCGCAAGACCACACAGCCCAAATTCAGGAGTATACACGCTCTCATTCTCAAATGTTACGGCAGTGACTTCCTCTACATAGCACAGATTGGGATTCTCGTACTCCGTTTCAATCCCTCTTTTCTCCACTTGGATTTCTGATATTACAGGTTTATTTTTATCATCCAGATAATACACTGCCCGGTCAATGATTTCCCCGCGGCTCCCCTGCAATTTCAGCGTATTTTTGCGAATAGGAGAACGGTATTGTTCCGAATCAAAATCATACAGTGCAACTTTTCCGTCTGCAAACTCAAATGTTGCAACACATCTCTTCTTATCCGCAATCCTTCCGTCTTTATATGAATCGTACCTTGTCAGTGTCTCTGTTGTGGGAAATTGGTAGGTTTTGGCTGACACCGTAAAATCCATATCTGAGGATACTTGTAACAAAGCCCTCATAAGGCTTGCGCCATGATATTCATGGGCAAGAGAAATATTCAGACAGTCGGGTTCTCCGATTATATTTCGCTCTACTACCTTCAATAAAGCACTGTATTCCGGATAACTTGTATACTGCTCCGCAACGATGAGCTTATAACCCTGATTATGCATATCCCACAGCTTATTCAGAGTTTCCATATCAAGCGCTGCCGGTGTTTCACAAAGTACGGTAAACCCACGACGCATCCATTCCATACTGACTTCGGCGATGGATGTCTTATTCACGACAACCACTGCAAAATCCGGTTTGTAATTCACACATTCCTCTATGGACGTGGTCGTATGAATATGATGCTCTTTTGCCATTTTTTGTGCTTTTTCCTCAGTCCGGCAGTACATTGCGCACAACTCAAAGATGTCCGGCAGGGCTTTCGCTGCCCTGACATAATATAATGACCGCCAGCCGGAGCCTACGATGATAAACCTGATTTTATTCATTTTAATCTCCCAATACTTCTTTTTTGTTCCAGCCATTTTTCAAATAACCGCTCAAATTCAAGTTCTTCGTCAGTTCCTATATTTGGGAGAGCCACCATCCTTTTCTCCCATGACGACAGATAAGCCGCATTGGAAAGCAGCAGGCTTTTTCTTCCTTCTGTGCCCTGAGCAATGCATTTTCCGACACCCATGCATTCATCAGCAAAGCCCTGTAAAACTTTTTCGTATGGCTTCTCTTCCTTTTCCGGATTTATTTCTGTCCATGTTCCTTTTATTTTCCTGAAATAATCCGTGGAACTTTTGCGATAATCCGCCTCCTTGCCGCCCATCTCCTGAACAAGTTCCCCGATTCGCAGTTTTCCGTTCTCGCAGACAATCAGTGCCTCCTCCAGCGATATTTCCAAACGGTTTATCCCCGGCGCATCTCCGGTTGAAGAGATAAACGTCCCCGTTGCTCCGTTTTCCCATTCAAAATACATGGTCACATCATCCTCTACCTCGATATCGTGAAAATGCCCCTCTTTGCAAAAACATTGTACTCTGGCAGGCATACCGCATATCCACTGCAAAAGATCCAGATTGTGCGGACATTGGTTCAATAAAATACCGCCTCCGTCCTTATCCCATGTCGCATGCCAGGAACTAGAAGTATAATATTGTTCCGGTCTGTACCAGTCCGTGACAACCCAGTTTACTCTTTTTAGAGCGCCGTATTTTCCGCTGTTTACCAACTCATACAACTGTATATGAATCGGAAGCGTTCTCTGATTAAACACCATACTAAAGACCCTGCCCGATTTGGCGGCTTCGGCTTCCATGCTCCTCGCCTGCCTGCTATATACACCTGAAGGCTTATCACACAACACATGCAGTCCATTCTTAAACGCCCTGACTGCCAATTCCTCATGTGAATAGTGCGGCGTTGCAATCACAACGGCGTCTATCGACAGCTCTTTATTTTCCACTGCCGTAAATAGCTCGTCCGCAGTCTCATATACAGGCATGCCCGCCTCAATGGACGGAAGAAGCATCTCCCTGTATGTTCCACGTACCCTTGTGACAGCGTTCAATTCCATTCCCTGAATCTTGCCGTCCTGTATGATAGAAGCATATTTGCTTCCCATATTTCCTACTCCGATTACCGCTGTCTTTATCATATATTTATCCTTCCTTTCATTATTAAAATACACCTACTTTTAGAGTTAAAATTTTGGGTGTCACTATTTTATAACAAAATGCAGGCCTGACAGCCTGCATTTTGATTATAAGAATGCAATTCTTTCAACCTTACCACCATATAATATATATAAGCGTCAGCGCCAATCCGACACTGAACATTAAAAGTCCGAAGGAAAGGCTTCTTTGTATTATTACAAAACTCTCTCTGAAATCTTCAACACCGGAAGCGACAGCATGTACGAAATCGGTATGAGTAGGATTTTTCCTGCCCCACAGGCGATTGCGCAGCGACTGCACGAAGTTCATGACTCTTCCTATGAATTCTGTAGCTGCGCTGCCTTCACTGCGCTCATGCGGAATCGGCGAATCTTTATAGAGAGTCTTACGGAGTACAACGACAGCAATATCAATCATACTGTCAAAGACCCTGCTTGCAATTCCGCATATCAATGGCAAAAATCCCAATATCAGCGGCTTATAGATAAGTTCCTCCATATCCAGCCATTTCGGCCATGCACTTACATATTCCCCTTTGCGAACCAGCAATATTCGTACCACCAGAACATATACAAATACTCCGATTATAATCGAGATCAAAGCTCCTTTCAGATTCTCAAAGTTGAAATATGCCACCACGCTCTCCAACGGCTCTGCACCCAGACAATTCATGAATTTCTCACCCATTTCTGCAGCCTTATCCATAATGGCATGAGGGAACAGTCCCCACACAAACAGCACCAGAGCGCTTACCGTAAGTGCGAAACCGCTCTCCATATTCATATAGTGTTTTATCTCGTCATACTGCTTCTGCCTTTTCTCATCTTGGTTCTTTTCTACAAATATTGCTACAAAAAGCTTCGTCATATATGCAACTGTAAGACCGCCGCTTATTAAGAAAATCGTCTCAACCGCATTTGTAAAGCTGCCGCCGTTATACTCTAAGATACTCTCATGCAGAAGCGTCTTGCTGATATATCCGCCAAACATTGGTACACCTGCGATCGCCAGCGCACCTATAAGGAAAATCACTTTAAGCAGAGGCTTTTTCCTTCCAAATCCCCTTATCTCATTCAGATTAAGCGCATGAGCATTCATGAAAATAACTCCTGCCGCCATGAACAAAACAAGCTTAATCAATGAATGATTCACCATATGAAGAAGCGTGCCGTGTATGGCAGTCATACTTTCCATACCCAAAATCCCCTGCATGCCGACACCTATCAGGATGAAACCAATCTGCGACATGGACGAACAGGCAAGAGTATGCTTTAAATCCATGGAAAAAACAGCTAAGAGCGCACCTCCGAACATAGTCAGTACACCGATTCCCAGAATCAGTTTTCCCCATGCCATATTGCACAGAAAAAGGTCGCAGCTTGTAATCAATATCCCAAACATCCCGACTTTCGTAAGTATACCTGACAGCAAAGCAGACGCAGGCGCAGGTGCTACAGGATGTGCCTTAGGCAGCCATATATGCAGTGGAAATGCTCCCGCTTTCGCGCCAAAGCCAACCAAAAGGCACACTCCAGCCACATAAATCAGCGTATGGTTTCCTTCGTAAAATACTGCTGCAAAGAAAAGTTCATCTATTTTCACTGTGCCAAGTACATGATACAGCATAAAAATACCCATCAACATCACAAGTCCGCCGATAATAGCTACCGCAAGATAGGTCGCCGCCGCTTTCAGAGCCCCTTCCGTCTCTTCCTGCGCCACCCACACATAGGAAGTAAAGGACATAATCTCGAAGAAAATAAACATTGTATACAAATCCGCCGCAAGAAACACGCCCATAGTCGCTCCCAGTGTTGCAAGCATGAAAATATAGAAGCGGTTCTTATTGTCATGATGCTTCATATATTCTCTTGAAATAATCGTCGTCATCATCCACATAAAAGCAGCTATCATGATATAAAGAAGACGAAAACTCTCCAACGTAAAGTTAAGTCCCATGCCGCAGATTCCGGGAATGTTGCAGTCATAAACCGATAATCCGTCAGTATATAATCTATTCCGGTTAGCGATAAACAGGATAAGTGTTACTATAAACTCGCTGATAACTATAAAATCCGCAAAATAATCCCTGGGCGTGTCCTTTTTGCTCCCGATTATGCAGGATACAATAGCTCCTATAAACGGATAAAATACCAGTATAGCTAAAATTATGTTCTCGCTCATTATATGCAGCTCCTCTCTGTATACAGCATCTTGCATTGTCAACTGCAAGACTGGGTTTTACAAGACGTCCGTTGAACAAAATATACAATCCAACGCAGGCACGCTCTCGCTACAGTTCAGCCGTAGCGGTACTAAGGTGCCAAAATACGGCACCTAAGGACCGACGGCTTCACAGTACCTGCTTATGGACTTGTATATTCTGTCCAACTACATTTAGGAAATAGTCAGTTAATAAATATCTATCTGATAACCTACATAGGATTCGGGTGTCAAAAGGTTCTTATATAAATATCACCGGCAGATTGCACAAAATGTTCACGAAGTGCCTTGCGAAGGATTATGAGATTTTCTTAATATTCCGCCCAGATACCCAGCAATTTCGGGACACGGATGTCCCGAAAAGCCCGCACTGAGCCCGGACGGCGAATTGCGGGCGGTTGCGTACGTACCTCACAGCATCATCGGAATATTTAGAAAATCCATATTCCGAAGTCAGGCACGAGGGAACATTTTGTGCAATCTGCCATCTCAGTTCATAAAGGCACCTTTTGACACCCGAATCCTACACAACAACCTTAGGTAATCGTTCAAAATCCTCCTTGCCCTGCCGCTTTAACGACGCTTTCAAGCACCTGCGTCAATGTCTGCGGGTGAAGCCCGATAAACAGAATCACAATCACAAAAACCACTAACGGCAATAACATCAAAATATTCGGGTCTTCAACATCCGATATGGTTCCATAGTCGAAATCTTTCCCCGGAAAGAAAGCCCGGATCGTAATCGTCAACATATATATGGCGGTCAGAAGTGCGGAAATCAGGATTGCTGCAAGACCTATATAAGCCAAAGGATTCTTACTTGCCACCGCAGCTTTTGCCAGATACCACTTACTGACAAAGCCGCATAAGCCAGGAACGCCCATAAGCGCCATCGCCGCCACGGTAAATATTGCGAACACCTTCGGCATCTTCCTGCCAACCCCGTCTAATTGATGGATATAGGTTCTGCCGGTCTTATAAATAACTGCACCCGCACAGAAGAAAGAGCATATTTTCATAACCGCATGCACAAGCATATGTGCAAGCGCTCCCATCAGTCCCAAAGGCGTCATGAGTACGATACCGAATAAAATATAAGACAGATTGCTGACAGTGGACCACGCAAGTCTGCGTTTCAGATGAGTTTCCTTCAAAGCGCAGCTGCATCCAAATACAATCGTAAAAATCGTAACTGCCATCAAAAAATACTGTGCCCATGTTCCACGTAGAAAGTCCGTTCCAAAACTGAAATAAGTGATTCTTAAAGTCGCAAACGCGCCCGCTTTTACAACTGCTACGGCATGCAAAAGAGCAGTTACGGGCGTAGGTGCAACACCCGCCTTTGGCAGCCACGCCGAAAACGGACACATGGCAGCCTTAACGCTAAAACCGCAGAAACAAACTACATAAATAAGCAGAAGCAGATCAGCCCTTTCACCAAGACGGGACATATCAAGCACGCCGCCCGGTGTAAAGTTTGATGTAGTTCCGTATATCAATATAAAAATCATTCCGATAAATGCAAACGCCGCACCACCCAATGAATAATACAGATAAGTCCGGCTTGCAAGCACAGCTTCCCTGGACAGGGTATGCAGAACCAGAGGCACAGTCACCATAGTCAGCATCTCATAAAAGAAATACATGGTCACGATATCTTCCGCCATTGCAATACCAAGCGTTACACCATAAGTAACCGTATAGAACATAAAGAATATTTTTTCATGATTTTCATGCTTCATATATTCGAATGAGTATAAAGTCGCAAATGGCCACATAAACGCCAGAATCGTTGCAAATACGCTTCCAACCGCATCCAGCTTTAAGCTTATACTTAACTTTCCCGTGAAACGAAACAAAACAAACGCCTCCTCAGGACGATTGAAAATCAATAAAAATGCAAACACTGATGTGATAACCACTACAAGCTCTATATAAACAGCCATCAGTTTCCTATTCTTAAACGGAATAACAGGAATGAGCGCGCCGAACATTATCGGCAGAAGCACTGCAATAACCATAAAATATGAATTCATAATATACCGTCATACTCCTTTCATGCTAACCGCCAGCGTTTATTCTAAAGTGATGCCGCTATTTCACCCACGTACTTAATCAATGGATTCGGCCATATCCCCAAAATAATAGTAATAACAGTCAATATAAGAAGCGCCGCTGTCATAATATCAATACGCTCCTTTTTTTCCTCTATCTCAGCATCCTTTCCCGGAAGGAATCCCTTCACGGTAATCGGAAGCAGATATCCTGCTGTCAAAAGCGCACTGAGCAGCAAGACAACCGGACCAAGCATCCGAAATACGCCTGTGTCCGACTGTAACGCTCCCTGCGCCAGATACCATTTGCTGATAAATCCGCTCATTGGCGGAATACCTATCAATGCAAGCGAGGCAAATGTATAGCACCACAGAGTCACCTTCATCTGCTTACCAATTCCGGCATATAAATCCACTTTCGTCTTTCCTGTGCGGAAAATGAAAATGCCGGCTGTAAGAAACAGCGCGCACTTAATGAATGCATGGAATACAAAATGCAGCAAAGCACCACTCATTCCTGTCGTCGTAAGCAAAGATAAACCAAACAATATATATGATGCCTGACTGACCGTTGAATATGCCAGCCGCTTCTTAAACATCTGTTCCCGATATGCAAGCATAGAACCCATTAAAACGGTGAGCAATGTCAATGTCATCCATGCCGTCTGCACCCATGTTCCCCGGATGAAATCTGAACCGACGATATAGTACACGCTACGGATAACCGCCAGTACCCCGCCCTTTACAATAATAGAGGAAAGCACTGCTGAAGCCGGCGCGGGAGCTGCCGGATGCGCTGCTGTAAGCCAGGCGTGAAGCGGAAACATACCCGCCTTTGCACCAAATCCTATAAGCATCATAAATACTGCCACCCGTAATATCCCGACATTTCCTGACACCAATGTCATATTCAAAGTTCCGCCTGCCGTAAAGTTAAGCGTATCACAATACTGATATAAGAAATAGATTCCAAACAACGCTGAGTAAGCTCCGCACATTGAATAAAACAGGTATTTCAGAGCCGCCATAATTGCTTCCCTTGAACCATTGTGCAGTACTAAAGGTGTGGCGGTCAGCGTCATAAGCTCATAGAATAAGTAAAATGTAATCAGGTTTCCCGCAGATTCCAACGCAATAATTACAACATATACCAAAACGTAAAATATGAAAAACCTCTTTTCATCTCCCTCATGCTGCATATACAAAAATGCATAAAAGCCTGTTATCAGCCATATGATACTAGTCACTGTGATGAACAGCCTTCCGAGCGCATCTACATGAAAGTATACCGGTATCTTATCCACCAGACAAAACAGGGTCAGGCTTCCATCTGTACACCATGCCACAGCCAGCGCAAGCAATACGGTAATCGACAATACTATTCCTATAATAATATGCAGAGTTTTCACAGATTCATTTTTATCCAAAACTTTTTTCATTATTGAAGATCATGCTCCTTTTCTCAAATCTATGCGAACATTTTCAGTCCCTGCTCAATCAGATTAATCACAGGTTCAGAAGACAGACCTAAGAATAGATTCAAAACGATAAAGCAAATCAGGGCAACACTTTTTAACGGCTGCTCCCAGACCAAAACATCTTCAAAGCCTTTATCCAGAATTACTTCTTTTTTCTCCGGAGTATAAATACGGATTACAGTCTTCATAAAATATACCGCATTCAGGATAACACTGATTGCAAGCGCTATCATGGTAATAAGTATCTTATGCTTATTTTCCACCGCTGCCTGCGCAAAAAGCAGCTTGGAAATAAATCCCGAAAACATCGGAAAACCTACCATTGACAGCGAACCTACCGTAAATGCCACTCCTGCCAGCTTGTTGCGGTATCCCGCTCCGGTCAGGTCAAAAAAGTTTTTACTTTTGGCCGAAGCATCCGTAATCCCGGAAGCCGCCGTAAAAAGCAGGGATTTTGTAGCTGCATGCGAAACTATATGATAAATACTTGCAATCATTCCGGAGGTCGTCCCCAGACCGAAACCCATATAAATATATCCTATCTGCGCAACCGAGGAATAAGCGATCATCCTTCGTATGTCATTTTCTTTGATTGCATTGATCGAACCCATAATCATTCCCGCAACGCCGAACACAAACAGTACATTGATTACTTTGCTCTCTCTTATTATGTCAAAACCGATAACACGGTAAAATATTTTTACAAGCAAAAAGATATAACCCTTTGATACGAGCGAAGACAATATGGACGCTGAGGAAAGAGTCGAATATCCATACGCAGCAGGCAGCCATGTATGGAACGGATACAATGCGCTTTTAATGGCAATTCCCACCGATATAAGGCAGATTGATACCAGAAGAGGTATATGATACTCTCCCGCTGCATGTATGTGTGCAACCTGCTCCTTTATGTTACTCATAAGCAAATGTCCGGTCAGACTGTATAAAAAACAAATCCCAAGCAGCAAAAGACCCGAACCAAGCAGGCTCATTATCATATATCGCGTTGCCGCCTCAAATGTCCTTCCAGTCTGACGTATCATAATAAGTCCGCATGCCGATATGGTATTAATCTCTACAAATACATATGCTGTAAACAAGTCGTTGGTATAAATAAGGGCAAGCAGAGAGCACAACAACAGATTGACCATTATATAATACAGATTCTGCTTCGTCTCTTCAATTTCCTGTTCGCGCTCCAACACACCGCCTATAACACACAAAAGCATGATAATACAGAAAAACAACGCCATCGCTGCTTCCAGAATTCCGACCCTGATTTCATTTCCCCACGGAGCCGGAAAATGTCCCATTGTGTATATATATTCATGCCCGCTGCCAATAACATAGGCTAACACAATGGCGGACATTATTCCTATTACTGATATTACCGCCAAATTCAGTCGCTTAGCCCATTTTCCACTTAATACGGAAGATAACGGACCGGCAAACAAAGATATCAGAATGGACATGAATGGGAAATTCTGTACAAAATCCATTATAATTCCTCCCTTTTGAGCCGCGCTGATATCTCGTCCAAATCCAAAGTATGATATCTGCCGTATAAGCGTATTGTAAGGGACAGCATCAGCGCCGTCACGGAAACGGAGACTACTATTCCCGTCAACACCAGACCGCTTGGTATCGGATTAATATATGCTTCCACGCTCTGGACTCCGTCTACCACAATAGGTGCTTTATGTCCCGATATATATCCTTTTAAGGCAAGAAACAGGTACACCGAGGTATCCATGATATTCATGCCGACTATTTTCTTAATAAGATTCTTCTGCATAAGCAGATTCGAGAAACCAATCCCAAACAGAATCATTGTCACGGCTTCCTCATAATTTGTCAGTAAATTCGAGAAGTTCATATTAGTACCCCCCTTTTCGGAACATGACATAGAACGTATACATCGTTCCGGCAACAACAATTCCAACACAGATATTCAAAATTAATATAAGACCGCTGCTAAGTATTGCTCCCGGCGTTCCAAGTGGAATCACGCTTTCTATATGATTCGCACCGGTATAAAAAGAGTAGCTCTTGGCAAGACAATAACATCCAAGCGCGCATACACTGAGTATCTTATATGTTTTCTGTGTAAAAAACCGTTCCGTTTTCTTAAATCCAAACGCATTAAGGTATAATATCAACCCGGCTCCTATAATAGCTCCGCCTGAAAAACCTCCGCCCGGACCAAGGTGTCCGCATAATATTACATAAATACCGAATATTATTATCAGTGGTACAAGCGCGCGTGCAGCCGTTTGTAGAATGACATCATTTTTCGGCTCATAGACGCGGTCATTCTCTTCAATATCCTGCCCGTCTTCGTCCTTTTTCTTATCCCTGCGAAGCAATATCAACACGGTACAGGTCGCAATGAACAGCACGTGCGACTCTCCAAGAGTATCAAACGCACGATAATCCAGTATCATACCTGTCACTATATTTACCGCTCCTGTTTCCTGCAGACCGTCCTCTATATAGCGTTCCGACACCTCGTTATTGACCGGATTCTCCATATGTCCATAGGACGGCAGATAAGAAACGGCAATCAGCAGCATAACTACCAGAAAAACACAGAACAATGCGCTGAATATTCGG
>CAMWWS010000016.1 GCA_947178085.1 uncultured Lachnospiraceae bacterium
AGCCGGTAAGAAAACAGGTATCTCAACCTGTTACCTTATCCAGCTCATCATTTCCTGACGAATGACTCACCCTCCGAGTAATCCATTGAATGGTAACAAAATAAGAACAAATTGTCAAGCCGATTTTTGCAATCTTTTTCACCTAATCTTTTTCGTAACTTTTATTTTCACTTATTATTATGAATTTAATACTTTAAAAGATGCACTCTTTATATAATACACAGTTATCAACAGCACACAGGCTCCCGACCATGCCAGAATCTCTGCGTAAAATACCCCTTCCTGCCCCATAAGACGCGGAAGAAATACAGCCGCAGATACCCTCATGGCAAACTCCACCATTCCCGATATCATCGGTACGACGGTATCTCCCATTCCCTGTAAAGCACTTCTATAGGTATGAAGCGCATATAATATAATCAGAAAGACACTCATGATCATTAAATAATGGTGAGCAATCTGCAACACCTGTTCCGCCAGTACTTCATCTTCCGAAATAAATAAAGAAAGCATATTTTTTCCCAATAAGAACATAAGGCCAGAAATCATTACCGAGGTGGAAAATGCCATAACAATTCCTTTCCTCATACCTGCTTTAATCCGATTATAGTTCCCTGCCCCTTTATTCTGAGCCACAAAAGTGGAAATTGCATATCCGTATGAAATAGCCGCTGTCTCCAATATACCATATAGTTTATTTGTTGCCGTAAAACCTGCTACAAACAATACACCGAACCCGTTGATGACTGACTGAAGCACCATACCGCCGACACCTATGATTGCATCCTGAAACATGACAGGCATCCCCAGCCTTAAAAGTTTATTTACCAGACTCAAATCTATCATAAAATCCTGACGTTTCAACTTCAAAAAAGAAATCCTGCTTAAGACGACAAAGCAATAAATGCAGGAAATTCCCTGTGCAATCAGCGTCGCCGCAGCCGCACTGGCAATACCTAAATGGAATTCCATCACAAACAGTAAATCCAAGCCTATATTTGTACAGGAAGCAATTACCATGGCTATCAAAGGAGAACGTCCATCCCCCAACGCCCTTAAAAGAGAAGCTTCCAGATTATAAAACATAATGATTGCAAGCCCGCCTATCATAACCCGCAGATATGTCAGAGAACCTGCAACAATATCTTCCGGTGTTTTTAAAAGTGCCAGCAACGGCGCCGCCGCAAGCTCTCCAATCACAGTCAGCGCCGTTGCTGCCACTATAGTGATAAGGACTGCATTTCCAATGGATTTATGTAATAACTTATCATCCTTTCCTCCATAATACTGTGCAAAAAGGATTGAAAACCCATGTGTCATGCCTGCCGCCATCCACAAAAACAACCAGTTCAACCAGTCAGCAGCGCCAACGGATGCCAGAGCCGGCATTCCGACTCCCCGCCCCACTATGATTGTGTCCACAATCGTATAAAGCTGTTGAAAAATATTCCCCAGCATCAAGGGTAACGAAAAACCAAACAGCAGTCCGGTTGGATTACCTGTGGTCATATCTTTTGTTGCCACCATCTTTTTCATCCATTCCCATCTAAAACTCTCTTCTTAAGTTTGGTATTATATCCTTTGAAATCTATATTGTCAATTATTTATCTGACTGAGTTTCTGCTATAAAAAGTTTCCGCCTAAAGATAGATATATGCTCCGATTGTGTTAATCGTGTTCTCGTCATATTTAAGCCAGCCGTCATTCAACGCCTGTTCAACAACATAACCACGGGTGATAGACTGAACCTGCTTAATCAAGATACCTATTTCGCCTATCAAAACCGTCATTCTATCAGCCGGGTCCACTTTATACGGCTTTTCGGCATTGCGGTCAAATACAACCACGTTAGGCTCGATAACGCCATTCGTATTCTTAATATATCCGTATTTCAGCAATTTTTCGATATAGCCCTTCTCTCCGTCCTCTGCTCTGCCCGCGCATACCAGCCAAAGGGTATATGCTTCGGAATAAGTAAGACGCTCCGGCGTCTTTGCATAAAAACCTCCGGTGTAAAACTTATACTGTCCATAATCTATCTCTTTCTTCACCTCTTCTTTATCATGGGAAAGATAGCCATGCAGCCCAACAAAAGCAGGTTCTTCCCAATCGACTGTTTCGTATCCCGTTAGTGTCCATGCTCCGTTATCCGGACGGGAAGGATATGGTCCTTTAGCGCAATCATTTTCTACCAGGCTCAAAGCAAACCAATCAAATAAACGTACCAGCAGAGCCCACTTGGCCGCCTCATAGCCGACATATTCCACATTCACCATCGCCCCGTCTTCCTTCATGTAAAGATCTATCATTTCACATAACTTGTCTGTCAAAGGTTTCTGAATGGTCTTATTCGCATCAAATATCGCGCGCTGTTCACCCCTGCCGACAATCGTAAAATTAGTTTCATACTTATTATTGGATTTGCGTAGAAGTTCCTCTCTTGCGAGAAACTCCAGCTCATCTTCCATATACGGAAGCGCTATCCCCAGCTCCAACGCTAACTCCTCTGCAGTTTCCGGATTTTCGTATGTTTCCAGAAAAATGTTCTTGTATAACAGATGATCAATGATTGACCAGGGCTGTCCTTTTTTCCCGTCATAGCCATTCATAACGAAAGCTATTTGTTCCGGGTTATAACTTCTTGCTCCAAATTCTCTTGCCATATCCATACCTTCTTTCAATATTATTCTTGCACGCTGAAGGCGTTTCTTCACCGTTTCCAGAGAAAGCGAAAGCTTCGATGCTATGACGCGCATACTTTGGTTTTCCATATAATAGGCAACGATGATATTGCGATAATTACTGCTGATGAACGCCAGCTCCCGCCGAAACAGTAACATCTGTTCACTGTGTATCATTTCATCAAGAATGTTTTCGCTCTCGTCTTCAATCTCATAATCGCTGATGTCAGAACCTGTTAATGACTTACTGCGTCTATGTTTTTCGTCTGCCCATACAGAGTATCGATTGCGCGCAATCTTCCACACCCACGCCGAAAAACTTGTGGGTATCGTCCCTTTGTTCAAAGCAGCCAGGATATTCAACGCAATGTCCTGCGTCAAATCCTCCGCCTCTGTGCTGCTGCCCGTCTTTTTCAGACAGAAATAAAACAGCTTTTCCATGTAATTTTCAGTAAATTCCGATACCAGTCGGTCCCGCGTGTTGATTTCACTTGACATTCGCTCGCCTCTTTCACTTATATAGTGTGCATTTTTTGAATTTGGGGACAGAAAAGTTAATTTTTTTGGTAATCATACCCCTAAAACTGCCCGTTTGCAATACTACGTTAACATCGCATCTAATATCAGAATTTCAGACTGCTGCTTTACAGCTCATTAAAAAAGCTATATCATGTTCACTAAGCAATTATTAGCAAATTAAAGGAAACGACTATGAGTATCGGAAAAGTATATAAAAGTAAGTATAATCTTTCAAACCCAAATGCAGATGAACCAACAAGAAAAGTCTATGACTATATATGCGAAAGCTATGGAAAATATATAATTTCCGCCCAGCAGGAATCAACATGGCGCGATTCTCCCGATTATGAAATGGAGCATATCCTTAAAACCACGGGAAAACTTCCCGCAATGCGCGGTCTCGACTTTATGGGCGGCGATTTCAACGGAGTTATAGAGCGCTCAAAGGCATGGCATGAAAAAGGTGGGCTTATAACTATATGCTGGCATACGGGAATATACGGCGGAAGCTATCTGGATGCAAAAGACGATGTTCCCGATTTTGAAAAGCTGCTTACATCGGGAACATCTGAAAATATGAAAATGCTTGAAAACTGGGACAAGGCGGCAACTGCTCTTTCGAAGCTTCGTGATTTCGGCGTACCCGTGTTGTGGAGACCTTTTCACGAATTTGACGGCGGCTGGTTCTGGTGGGGCAAGGACGGCGGAGATAATTTCATCAGACTGTGGAAAATGATGTATGACCGCTTTACAAATAAATTCGGACTTACAAACCTTATCTGGATTCTCGGCTATTCGGGCGAGGTCAAAGACGGCTGGTATCCCGGCGACGATTACTGCGATATTATCGGTTCGGATACTTATGATAATTCCACACATTCAGCGGCATGGGAAAAGCTTCATAAAATTATCTCCGGTAGTAAACCGGTTGCACTCCACGAATGCGGAAATATACCGCCTGTTGAAGATTTTGAGCGTGACGACTGTTTGTGGTCATGGTTTATGATATGGCATACCGACCATATAATGGGAAACGATATAAATAACCTTAAGGCTGTCTATAACAGCCCTAAGGTTATAACGCTTGATTCTCTGCCCGGAAACCATAGTAAAACTTAATCATTTTCCTGCTTAAATCAATAGGTCAATACGCTTGTATTTGTCGGGCTGTAACGGAAACTGTTCCTGTTTTATGGCACTTTCCGATACAACATCCGATAACTCGTCCGCACTTTCCTGATTTTCCTGTGAAAGTTCTTCATTCAGATCTATTTCCGTTACTTCTTCGGTCAGTTCCTCTGCTAATTCGGAAAGTTCTTCCAGACTTTCGCTCAACGCGCCCTTTTCATCATCGATTCCAAGCGCTTCCTCCACCATATCTTCACGTCTTTCCTCAGCAGTCTTAGGCTTCATTTTCTCCGCTGCTTCAGCAATCTTCTCGCTACGCTCTCTTGCCTCATCCATAATGTGCCACATTTGTTCCTGATTGTATTGCATTTTGACAGAGGCAATTTCATCCTCATAGGAATGAAATTTTTCAAGTTTATTCGCAATATCCTCAACGGTACTGCATTCCATATTTTTCAGTTTTTCCTTTTGATTCTCCAAAAATTGAATCTGTCCTGCTGCTTTTTGCTGACGCTCTATTTTCTCCTGTGTGCTCTTCAGTGCCGGTTTCTGCATCATAGGCAGATTTCCGGCAAACAGGGAACCACCCTTATTAGATACTGCATTTAACATCGTAACATTCATAAAATCACGCTCCGTTCAATATTTTTATGCCAACCTTGGTCTTCTTGTAAAATATGCCATTTCTAAAAGATTTATCGGCAGATGCATCTCATTTTCCAACCTAAAATGACACCAAAAGACCGTTTTTTAGCATGAATGGTCTGCCCACGCCTGATATATCTGCGCAATCACCTGCTCGATAGGCGCTTTTCTGATTTCCACATCCATGATTCCGTCAGCCTTCGAAAGTCTCTCTAACAATACTTTGACAGGCAGGTGGGATAAGTCCGCCTCGAATTCAAAAACTCCGCGATTTGCGCTTAAGAGCCTGCAGCCCTCAAGCTGAGGTTCTCTGCCGTCCGTGGTAACGATGAAATGTGTGAGATTTCCCGTAATGTCGCGCAATCCATCGAAGCTGCCGTCAAAGGCGAGCTTTCCCTTGGAAATCATCAGAATTCTCTGCGTCATCTCCTCCAGATCATCCATATCATGACTGGTTACCAGAATTGTCGCGCCATTCTCACGATTAATTTTTTTAAGAAAGTCAATCATCTGGCGCTTTGCCACTACATCCAGTCCCAGTGTCGGTTCATCTAGCAAAATCAGCTCCGGCGAATGCAGCAGCATCATTGCCAGGTCTGCCCTCATTCGCTGCCCCAGAGACAATTCTCTGGCGAAGGTGTTCCTAATTTCACCAATATCCAACAATTCCGTCACCATATCCAGATTCCGTTTGTACACCGTATCCGGGATATCCCATACTACCTTTTTCCATTCAAAGCTCTGTATAATCGGATGGTCCCACCAAAGTTCCGTGCGGTTTCCAAACAGCACTCCGAGCTTTTTCATAAGAGCTATTCTGTCTTTCTCCGGGGACATTCCTAACACGGATATAGCCCCTTCTGTGGGTTGAAGTATGCCTGAGAGCAGCTTCATTGTGGTACTTTTGCCGGCTCCGTTTGGACCTGCATACGCTACGAACTCGCCACGCTTAATCTGAAAAGAAACATTGTCAAGCGCAGTCACGATTTGCTTTTCCTGCTTGAAAAATTTTCTAATTCCTTTCTTTGCGGAATGGTTCTCATTCCCGGAATGGTCTGTATTTCGTCGCCACTGTGTAAACGACTTACTCACCGAATCCACCTTCACCACTATGTCATCATGAGCGGTGTCCGCCTGAAACATATCTATTGATTCCTTTTTTAACATAATATCTAAATCCTTTCCTGAAAAAATAAGTTGCGCCCATTGATATAAAAAGGGCAAATATTGCCGGATAAATGCTTTCAAATGTTGCCGTCTTCCCCAGCAGTATCATTGTCGGAAACCACGCCATAAGACCTGCCGGAAAAACAGTCAGCAGCGGGTACCTGATATACAACGGCATACCGGATAGCGGAAAAGTCATGGTACGCTCCATACTGTAAACCACTGCACTTGATATCTCCTCACACTGTACCGGAGCATAAAATGCAAGACTTGAAAACAGATAAGAAATCGCCACAACTATTACCATGCTGATCATCATCTGGAGAATCAGCATTCCCGGCCACCACCACGGTATAACCGTTTCCATTCTGCATACAGCCACCAACAGCATCCCGATTCCTGAAAGGAAACCGGCGGAACCGGTAAAAGGAAAAATTCCCACCGTCAACTGAACTGCATAAGGAACAGGCATAATAAACATATGCTCCCACTGTCCCCTGCCGATAATCCTACTTGGGAACAGCGCATTACATCCGCCCATCATATTTAAGAAACCCATCACAATATTTCCATATGCCAGCATGAATAAAACTTCATACCTGTCCATACCGCCAATCCCGCCGAATTTCCATGCCAGAAGGAATATTCCCGAAATTGACGATATATTTGATACAATATCAGCAATTATAACGATTGCCATGAATTTACTATCCCGCATCAGAGAAGCCAGATCCATCCGGGCGTATATTCCAAGCAGTTGAAAATATCTCTTTATTCCATAAAAACCTTTATTTTTACCCACCGAAACTCACCATCCTCTCTCTGGATTTTTCAAACCACACGGCTGCTGTAATCCATATCACTACATTCCAGAAAAGCTGCACCGGAATTATCTCAGAAGCCTCTGCGCTTCCTACATACAGCGATAAAAAGGCACCGCCCAGACTGCCGAAAGGCTGAAATCTAATCCACTTGTCCATGCCAAACGGAAGTATTTTGAACGGTATCACTGTACCTGAAAAAAATGATGTCACCGCGCTTCTGATAACATAGGTGAGCCATGAAACATTGCGCAGCCTGACTGTAACGCAGTAAAACAGAAATTCAAAAGCAAACCCAAGCGATATGCTCAGCACCAGTGACGGAATCACCCACAGGGTATTGGGCAGTATCCTTATCTTTAGCAGAGGAGCAGCCAAAAACATCGGCGCCGAGAACAACAGCAGCATCGGTATCCATTCTCCGATCGTCCTTGAAATGACCTGACCGAATACCGGCAGAGGGCGGGTAAACATTTCCATGCTTCTGGTATCATAATCCCACGCCGATAAACACGTATTTACAATCATCATATCCGCCAGAAGCGTATTCACATAAGTATAGCTTAAAAGCTGCGAAACCGTCATATCCGCCTCATATCCGCTTTCCGTCAATGATTTCCAGATAAACATTACCGGTATCAGATATACCACTTTCATGATCATATCCGGAAACATATATAGCACACCGCCGCCCGTCTTACCATGCATAGCCATCCGGGCAGTCGAAATATATTTACTTATCATTATCAATCCTCTCATTCTGCTGCTTACGCGGCGATATTATTTATGTTGTCTGTCATTACTTTGCTTGTCTTTTGTGTTGCTTGTTATTCATTTTGGGCATTAAAAATGCCCTGTACAGACTGTTTTGTCTGCACAAGGCACTCGCTTCTGACCGCAAATCCTGCATAATAGAAGAATAGGTATCCTGTAAATATAGTTTACAAGACTGTCATACTCTCTGTTATTCCGTCAAATGGTGAGCTGCATACAAAACAATCCGTTTCCCAAAAAAGGGCATAGTTATCCCCTGCGGTTCCTGCTTTGTATGTGAATCTGCGTACGATGTCACTGCCGTTAAATAATTTCTTAGCAATCAGAACTTCGCATTGTTTCATATCTCTCACCACCTTTCATCAAAGTTGAATTTATTTTACATTATTTTATATAGGTTTGCAACATCTAATTTACACAAACTTTCTGTAACAGCGAGGCAATAAATATTTCGTATTTACCTCCCCAACATGTTACCTGATTGTAAAAACCATAATGAACAGAAGTTACTTATTCTACCCAATTCCATGGTCTTTTGCGTATTGCACCGTCCGCAAAAGGAACAAAAACAGATAAGATACCAAAAAGCCCCAGTAAATACGAATACCAGACATATGGCATAAAACTTATCGCATTCACGGAGTGTCCGGCAGCAATGGCAAAAGAGGTTGAAATCAAAAGCTGACCGCTATATGGCAGTAATCCTTGAAATACGCAGCTGAAAATATCCAATAGAGAAGCTGTACGGCGAGGATCAACCTTATATTTATGGCTTATGTTCTTTGCCAGATCACCGCTCAGAATAATTGCCACTGTATTGGTTGCAGTTACCACATCCAACACTGATACTAATACCGCAATAATCAACTGTGCAGATTTGGCGCCTTTTACCACACTGCTTAATTTTTCCAAAAGTATTGTAATTCCGCCCCGGCTCTGTATTAATGCAGCCACACCGGCCATTATCATTGTCAGATAAAAAATCTCATCCATGCCGGTAACACCGGAATACATTGCGGTAGCTGCCGCTGCAACCGAAAAGGTTCCGGTAGCCACACCGATCAAAACTGCGCTGAGAATACCTGTCACCAATACTACAAAAACATGAATACCGATAATCGCAAGCACAAAAACAATTATATATGGAAGTACTTTAATAAATTCAAAATTAAGGTTGTCTATCGGTACCACTGTTTCCGGCCTTCCGAAAATCAACAGCAGAATAATAGTGCTGACTGCCGCCGGTAATGCAATCATCAGATTTACTTTAAATTTGTCTTTTAGTCCTACTCCCTGCGTGCTGGTAGCGGCAATAGTCGTATCGCTTATCATAGAAAGATTATCTCCAAACATTGCACCGCCTACGCATGCTCCTACAATAATCGCAACATTTAAACCGCCTTTATCCGCTATACCGATCGCAACCGGAGCGATTGCACTAATGGTTCCTATAGATGTCCCTGCTGCCGTACCCATAAACGCCGCGATTACAAACACGCCGACTGCCAAAAACTGTACGGGAATAAAGGAAAGCCCCATATTGACTGCGGCATCTCTCCCGCCCATTGACATAGTTACTCCCGAGAATGCACCGGCAAGTATATATATCATCAACATTGTTATAACGCCTTCGTTACCAATTCCTCTGGCAAATATAGAAAATTTATCATCCAACCGTTCTTTACCAAACAAAAATGCAATTACTACAGCAATGAACATAGCTCCAAATGACGGAAACTGATAGAAAGCAAATTCAACTCCCTGAATCTGGTATATGATGCCTGCTCCCATGTATATGATCACAAAAGCTATAATAGGCAGAAATGCCCATCCCTGACCTTTTTGGTTCTGATTCTTTTTATCCATAATAATTACCTCCTCCTTATTCCTTTCCCGATTCCGCAAACGGATCATCAGGCAGACGATTCCAATGGAATTGTTTGCTTTCCGCCAAATACATTTGTAATAAAACAGAAGCAATTCCGGCGATTCCGTCATAGTATCCCAGATCGACTGTCAGGAAATCGGGTTTTACACGCCAAAATGCCATTGACCATAAAGTTGTCCCGTCTTCCTGGTCTTTTCTTTCTCCCATAAGAACAGCCGCCGTCCTTCTTGCAAGGTCTAAATACCGTGGTTCACCCACCGATTCATAAAGCCCCAAAAAGAATTGCAGCATGCCTGCATGCCCACAGCAGAAACATTGTGTATTCCAAAGTCCGACAGACTGTTTCTCCGGCGCACGCATAGACTCAATTCCGTCTATCATGGCATTTATTTCATCCAGATACTGCTGTTTTCCCGTAATCTGATACAGTTTATAATAGAGCTTTGCATTGCCTCCGACACCATGACACGAGCTCAAGAAATAAAAAGGAGTATCAGCTTCCGTGTCATATGGGATTAAATAGCCTTTTTCCTGCTGAATACGTATTTCAGACAGATACACCGTACACCTTATTGCAGCGTCCAGATATTTCTCATCCTTAGTAAATTCATATAATAACGTAAGCAAATATCCTGCTCCGGCTGACCCAAACTCATAATTCGGCCTAGTGCCCGGTCCAGGCCATCCTCGGAATTCCAGTCCCCCTTTTTCCGTAGGGATTCCCTGCTTTATGTATCGTTCTGCCGCTTCCAAAAGCACTTTTTTCGTCTCTTCTCTGCCAAACTGACGATAAAGATGAAGAAGCAGTAAAATAACCCCTCCATCCATCGCTATAGCCGGGGAACCGGTCCAAAAAGCTCCGTTTTCATCATGTTTTACCGAATTTATGTAGTAGGATTCTATCTCCATAGCACCTTGCTTTGCGTTTTCATCCTGAATGCTCCTGTAAATTTCAGAAAATACCAGTCCGATACCTCCAACACCCATATACAGGCCATCATCCATCTCTTTCATGCCGAATATAGGCGACTGTTCAAAATATTCTTTCCAATGCACAGCCAAGTATCCGGTTCCCTCTTTTAGAATATGCAGAAACTTCTCTTCCCTTGTTGTTTCCCAAAGTTTGAGATAGTAATATAGAATACCGCTGGTTCCGCTGTAAAAGGACTGATCTACTTCCTGTTCGCCAATCATACTCCATGTTGCGCCTTCCTTTTTCCAAAAAATCCCATCCGAGTCTTTATGCGAATATTTTGCAATAAACTTTTCAGCCCGCAAAGAAATATCCAGATAGTTTTCCAGACCGGATACCTTTTCGGTTCGATAAGGTTTACCTATCCTGATTTTTTGCAAGTTTTCTTCTGTTGTCATAATACACCTGCTTTCTTTTTTCTTTATCACAAGAATATACCACTATTTTCCTACTATGTCAATAGGTTATATATGTTTAGTATGAATAAAAGAATTAATTAAAAAAAATGCCCTGCACAGACTGTTTTGTCCGCACAAAGCACTCGCTTCTGACTGCAAATTCAACACCTTATATAGGAATGGAGTTGCAGCATTTTATTGTCTTTTTGAGATAACAGAATCAATCAGCCCATATTCTAAGGCTTCGTCTGCACTCATAAAATTATCTCTGTCCGTATCCCTTTCAATTTCTTCAATGGTACGTCCTGTATTCTCGGCTAAGATTCGATTTAATCGCTTCTTATTTTTCTGTATATGGTCTGACATTATTCGTATATCAGTAGCCTGCCCCTGAATACCATTACCCTGTACAGACGGCTGATGTATCATGATTTCAGAATTAGCTAACGCCATACGCTTCCCATGTGTACCCCCCGCCAGCAAAAAAGCTCCGAAACTTGCGGCAAGTCCTATACATATCGTAGAAACATCGCATTTTATATACTGCATAGTATCATAAATTGCCAATCCGGCTGTTATAGAACCTCCGGGGCTGTTAATATAAAGCTGAATATCCTTATCCGGATCCTGAGCTTCTAAAAAGAGCAGTTGTGCTATGACTAAACCGGCAGAACTATCGCTGACTTCTTCTCCTAAAAAAATAATCCTGTCTGACAGCAATCGTGAAAAAATATCATAGCTTCTTTCTCCGCGGCTGGTCTGTTCAATAACGTAAGGAATCGTACTCATGCTGCAACCTCCTTGATTTCTGCAATATATTTGCAATATCCCGGCATGCATGAACAGTACATAGAAATACTGCTTTGTTTTGGTATAAAGACCCCGATATTCCTATAAGTTTTAGGCGGATATAAATATACCTGCTTAAAAGCAAATGAAAATGATTGCTGTGTATCATATCCGGCTTCATATGCAATCTGCACTATCGGCTTATCTGTATTGACGAGTTTTTCAGCCGCAATCGTAAGTCTTCGGTTTTGCAGATATTTATGAATTGATATTCCCGTCTGTTCCGCAAAAACCCGATTAAGATGAAATTTGGAATAGCCTATATTTTTTGAGATAATATCTAAGTTGATTTCTTTCTCTGAATTTCGCTCAATATAATCTACGACTTTCTTTACAACTTCTTTCCTGTCTTTCATTGCATACCCTCCTTGTATTTTTAGATATTATAGCAAGCATAGAGGTATATGTCTTAATAAAAAGTGCTGTTTTAATGCCTTCGTTACAGGCATCATAATCCCCATCCTGATTTCATCATATAAGCACCGCCGCTTCATAGTCTCCTAAGCAGCCTGAAAAACTTTGACCGCTCACAAGATTTCTTCTGCCTTCCAAATCCGGCAGTTCAACCTTCCCCTGCTGCATATGAAATATTACTGCTATGTGCTGGTTCCCCAAATGCCTTTCCATATAAATAAGTCCTTCCGTATCATCTTCGTATTGTTTTACAATATCGCCTGATGTCAATACCGCATGCTCATGCCTGATTCGGATAAGCGTCTGATAGTAGCGAAAAATCTCCTTATTCTGCCTTTCTTCCTCCCACAGCATCCCCCGTCTGCAATCAGGGTCAGGTCCTCCATCCAAGGCTACCTCATCACCGTAATAAATCATTGGCATGCCGGGAAGCAGGATTTGCAGTGCCGCCGCCAGTTTCTGCTTTTTAATATTTTTGCCTACACTGTGTGAAAACCTCGCCGTATCATGGCTGTCTATAAAATTCCATAGGTATCCCTCCAAAGCCTTATTCAGATTTCCCTTCATAAAATTGAGCCGTCCCACAAATGAGCTCACACTTAAACTTTCTGCGACAATGAAGTCCTGCACTGCATGATAAAACTGATAATTCATAATGCTGTCCCACTCGTCGCCTTCTAAAAAGTCACCGGCAAAATGCCAGATTTCGCCAACGATTAAAACATCCTTCTTTACCGCCTTTATCTCTCTTCTGAATCTCTTCCAGAAAGCATGATGTATCTCATCCGCCACATCTAAGCGCCAGCCGTCAATATCGCATTCCTTTATCCAATATTTAGCTACATCAATTACATAATCTGCGGTCTCTTTATTCTGTAAATTCAGTTTCGGCATAAACGCGGCATAACTGAATGTCTTGTAATTAGGCTTTTTCCCCCATTCCATTACAAGCGGAAAATCCTCAATATAATACCAGTTCAGATATTCGGACTTTTCTTTCTTCTCCCTGATATCTTTAAAAGCAAAAAAGTCCACTGCCGTGTGATTAAATACGCCGTCCAGAATAACGTGCATTCCCAGTTCATGCGCCTTGCCGACAAGCTCCTTTAAATTTTCCTTAGTTCCAAAAGAAGGGTCAATGCTGTAATAATCATCTATATTATATTTATGGCTGGAATTGGAGCTAAAAATCGGCGTCATATAGATAATATCCGCGCCTAATTCCTTTATGTAATGCAAATGTTCAATTATCCCCCGAAGAGAACCCTTTAAATCAGCCTTGTGGTCAATCGGAGCCTGATACCAGACTTCTTCCGGGATATCTTTATCTGTGGCAAAACGGGACGGAAAAATCTGATATACCACCTTATTTTTCGCCCAGTCTGGCAGTTCAAAGATTTCCTCTTCTCTGAGATTCTGCGGACAGTCAAACATCTTATCAATATCTGTGATACATTCATCATAAAAATTGTGGTTTCCGTAATAAGTCACTTTACCCGATGCATCTTTTATCTCGAAAAAATATCTGAAACAGACCACATCAATGTCTATGATTACCTCATAGTAATCAATATAATTATCAGAATACGCAATCTTCATCTGTCGCTCTTGCCTGGTATCCATAAATTTAACCGGCAGATACTTTTCCTGACCATGAAGGATAACCTTTACCACATCCTCTTTTTTGGTCTCAAGCCGGAACAAAAAACGTCCCTTCTCCACTGCATAACAATACTTTTTATCTGCAAAATGTCTGATTGCCGCATATTCCATGTTTACTCTCCTTTTAGAACGTGAAAATAACATTATTATACTTGCATCTTACACTTATCTATATTATATATCCAGTAAAATATCCTTACTTTTTTCACACAATCCTATTCATATTTCCAATAGTCCGCCTTCTATTCTGTATTTTTTAGCGGTAATAACATCCGCCGCTTTATTGAGACGCGCAGCAGAATGTAGTATAATACCCTCTGTAAGTGAGGTGAGACTATGCTGCACATAGCGATTTGTGATGATGATAAGGCAGCCGTAGAAAGCCATAAGAACATTATGGAAAATTATCTAAAGGACTGCGGCAGCATTGGAAAAATAGAAACATATATAAACAGTAATAATCTGCTTTACGATATTACCGAGGACAAGCTTTTCTTTGATTTAATTTTACTTGACATAGAAATGCCCGGAAGTACAGGCATGGAAATTGCGGAAAAAATTAAGCCCTATTTACCGAATGTGAAAATCATTTTTATCACTTCTCATATCGAATATGCCATAGACGCTTTTGAACTGTCCATTTTTCGGTATGTGCCAAAAAACGATATAGATAAACGACTTCCTGCCGCTATACAGGACGCAATAAAACTGATTGAGTTAGAGGACGGAAAAACCTATACTATTCAGACAAACAGCCGCCTTGAGAAAATTCCTTATCGGGAAATTTACTATATTGAACGGGACGGGAAAAATGCAAGCATTACCGCTGCCGGCGGAATATCGAAAGTGCGGAAAAGTTTACAACGAATTTTTTCAGAATTAGGAGCGGACGAGTTTATTTTTACCGACCGGGGATGTATCGTAAATATGATACATATTATGCAGATTAAAGACGGTATGGCGGTACTGAAAAACGGAGAATCTCTCCCCATAAGCCGCTCTCATTTGCAGGAAGTTAAAGAACAGATTAACCATTATTGGGGGATGCATATATGACAGATTGGCTTATTTTATTTTCAAATATCGCAGCCGGAAGTGTGAGAACGATTATAGGTCTGCTTCTTATTTTTCGGTTGTTGGCATCCAAAAAGCCGGGCAGGAACAGTGTAATAACAGCTGTTGCCGGCATTGTTGTAATTTCTGCGATATTGTCTGTAACAGGATTACCGGATTTCTATCGCATGGTGTCAGAAATAGTCTGGATTGTTGTATGCGCAGGTTATTTGCAAAATACAGATACCAGAATGAGCCTTTTTTTGAGCATTTTCTATGAGATTGCGATTTCTTTGGGTCAATTTCTTGTAGCTGCATGGTCAGGCGTGATATTGCACTTATCCGCATTTCCTGATTACGGCACAGCATGCGGGCAAATTTCTATATGGCTTTTTCATGCACTGCTGATTGCCGGCACACTGTATATTGGAAAAAAGCAGAATATGACAGGAAAAGAAGCGTTTCGCTTTGCGTCTGTTATCGTTGTTGCAGCTTTTATCGCAGTGATCACTTTATCACAGCAGACAATACTTCCCATTGCAGACGACACTCTGGATATGTGGACGATTTTGGCAATTGTTTTAATGATGTCCGTTTTGATATTCAACATGAACCGACAATATGAGGTTGAAAAAGAACTTGCCAGGTTAAAAACAGAACAGGCGGAGCTGTTGGAACGTGATTACACTACCTTGAACAATGCTTATGCAATCAATGCAAAATTATTCCATGATTTTCATAACCATATCGGAATTTTGCGGCAGCTTCTTTCCCATACAAAATTAGAAGAAGCTATGCAGTACCTTGATGAACTAAAGGCTCCGGTACAGGAAATGACTGAAACCGTATGGACGGGCGATGAAACGGTGGACTATATTATTAACAGTAAAGCCGTAACAGCAAAAGAACATAACATACAGTATCAGGTGCAAGTTGAATTTCCACGTCATACAAACCTGCGAAGCTCTGATTTATGTGCAGTATTGGGGAATCTCTTAGATAATGCGTTAGAAGCAGCCGGACTGGTACCGGAAAAAGAGGAACGGTTTATCCGGCTTACAATACGTCGTATCAACCAAATGTTAATCATAAAAGTAGAGAACAGCTTTTATAGTCCCCCTATTTTCCAAGACGGTGTTTTAACAACATCAAAAGTAAAAAACGGTCTGCATGGCTGGGGGCTGAAAAGCGCGCAGACTGCTGCTGGGAAGTATGACGGTACAGTACAGACTTCTTATAAAGATAATGTATTCAAAGCCGTCGCTACGCTATCCTATCAATGCGTGTCGTGAATCATTTAGACAAAAAGCGAATCTTTTGCTAGACGAGTGCTCGTGCACTCGTCTTTTTTATGGTCAAAAACCTACCGATTACGGACATTTCCGCACTAGTATCTTTTTTCGGTTATGATACAGATACAACAAAACTAAGAACACGTAGGGGAGGTAACAATTATGCGTCATGTATATATTCGTGGAATTTTAGGGTTGATTTGGCTGGCGGCAGCTATCGTAAGCGGCATATCCGGAAATTTTGAAATGAGCGCGCTCTATGTCATTTTAGGCGGCGTATTCCTGTATTCTGCTTACGCAACATGGAAAAAAGATAAAGACAACAAGGGAGACAGATAAAATGGGCGCAGTTCTTTTGACAGTCAAAAATTTAAGTGCATGGTACAGTAACGAGAAAATGGTGTTGGCCGATTTTTCTCTGGAATTAGCCGGGCATGAAGCAGTAGGCCTGATCGGGCTGAATGGAGCCGGAAAAACGACATTTTTGAAAGTGCTGTCAGGTTTGCTTCCTACTTTTCGCTCTGAGGGTATTTTGTTTTCCGGTAAACCTGTAACTCCAAGGGAACGAGCGTTCAAGATGCAGCGTTACACGGTATTTGCAGAGGATAATTCTTTCCCATATTTTACCTTCCGGGAATATTTATCTTACGTGTTCTCCGCTTACAAAAAAGAGATACCCGATATATCAGAACTGGTACAAGGAT
>CAMWWS010000017.1 GCA_947178085.1 uncultured Lachnospiraceae bacterium
CCATACGTCCGTCCTTATCCAGATCCCTGAAGCCTATGGCGGCAATATTGCTTTTCGGCTGTTTCATCTGTCCAAGCACACGGTTATTTGTCTCAAGCTGGTCGGTCTTATAGATAATTTTCCCATCCGCCTCTGCCAAAAATAACGCCAGCCGGTTATATTTTTCATCAAAAGCAGGGATAAGAAATACCTCTTCTTCCCCATATCCGTATATTTCTATCGGAAAAACCTGATCTTCCACAATCTCATATCCGTTCTCGGAAATATCAGTCCTGTATTCGATAGAATCCAGACATTTCCGGTATTCCTGATATAAAGCAAACACATTCTCCCCTTCACCGGTCTTAATCTCCTGCGTTTCAGCCGCAGTAACAGTCAGAAAGGCGTCATCACCGCCGATTTCAGAAAGTGGCGAAAGGCATAAAATTATTACCGACGTAAAAACGGCTATAGTTTTCTTCATGACCTTTATGTATTTAAAAGATTTTACGGATTTCAATTTTCCGCCTCCAAATCCTGTTAAGCTTTTGTTTACGATATTTATTTTGATTATACATAAAAAAGTGCTAAACCGCAAGGCGGCATAATTTCAATTCTTATGCAGGCAGTTTCCGCCGGATATCATAATTATTCTGCCAATTAATTTATCCAAATAAATATTGGTATTTCCTCCGCTTAAGTCTGAGCAGTTCACTGACTCTTTCTTTTATGTCCGGAGAGTATTCCTGCTCATTCTTCAGAATCTTTTCCACATCTGCATTTGTAAACCCGAATTTCAAATGCTGCCCAAACAGCTTTTCCGCTATGTCCAACTGTTCATCAAAATCCCTGCAAAATGTTTTTGCCTTTGGCTTTTCGTATAGTCTGTCCAGAGGTATGTCCATTGGATAATCCATTGTCGTATCTGCCAACAGCGATGCGCCATGGTCAAAGAACGGGCAATAATGATACTTCCCGAATTCATCCATAAGTACCGCTATATTATGAGTATGCCTGTCTTCATTTAAAAAAAAGGCATCTATTGTCAAAAGAATACTTATATATCTTCCAAACTCTTGCAATCCTGTTATCTTTTCTACCTGTTCCACCAAAAACAGTTCCCGGTTTTCTATATCATGAATTCTAAAAACACTTTGATAAAGGCTTTCTCCGAAATGCTGCCAGAACAGTCTCTCCAATGTTATCATCTGCCAGTTTGGCGGTAAGAAATTATTACTTTGACAGCCCTGATATATTGTCTCATTATACTTAATTCTAACAGTGTCATACATAAGAAACCCTTCTGTGCTTAGCGTGGAAAATCCCAAAAGATGAGAAACCACATACTCTGCAAGCCCCTCATAGCCTGTGTAATCCGCCTTATACCACTTTCCTTCGTTGTACCATTTCAGTTGATTTCCTTTAGAAGACTGCCTGTTTTCCTGACGAATATCCTGCTCAAATAATGTTACCATTGCTTTCTCCTCTCCACCTTAAGCCAGAAATCGTCATCAGCCATTCTTCCCTGTGTCTTTTCAATAATCATAAGCGGGTCATAAAAAGGCAAATCCAATTCTTCCAGCATAAGTTTCATCTTATCCCGGCTTCTTGGAAAACAGCGTGATTCCAAAAATGCTTCGTATTGCTCATAGGTAGGACTTTCTATTTTACCAAATGCACGACGCATGACATCCTGTGTAAAATTATAAATTATCACTTTTCTCTGTTGCGGCGAGACATCGATAATCGTGTATGTTTCCTCACCCCGCCCATACCAAAGCCTAAGCGGCCCTCTCCATTCAGGCACCTGAAAACGCTCCACGCAATCCATGTCCTCTCTTATTAATCTGCACAGGGTTACGATTTCACCTTTAATCGGAGTTTTTTGTATTTCCCATCGCTCTATGGTTTTTACTGATACGTTAACAAAAGACGCAAATTCAGCCTGTGTCAGTCCAAGACTTTTTCTAAGAATCTTTATTTCGTCACCGCTGATTGAATTTGCAAATACATATTTATTCTCCATAGTAATGTTCCTCTTTCCGGCTATCCTATTTAATAATCTGCATCAGATACTTTTAAAGATATAATAAGTCTATCCTCAAATTATGCATTTCATAAATGCATTTACTATAATATAAAAATAACATATAAAAACCCTCAAATCAAGTAGTTATTAATATGTTATACTACTCATTTTGAGGGTTTTGGGGTTATTATGATAAAGTTTTTTCCAACTCAGCAAAAAATTTTTTGGAACGCATAGATATGTACATTGCGGCTACGGCTGCAGCGAACATAACCACATATGGTTTATCGGCAAAAATATCGAATAATATTCCGTATGCTGCCTGCCCAATCGGTTGGGAACAACTTGAAACAGCGATGATAACCGCCATTATTTTTCCCAGCAGATGCGCTGGAGTATTCCGTTGAATTGCTGTCAGCGTTGAGACACTGAACATTGTAGAAGCGCACATTGCTCCGAAACTTGCTCCTGTTATCATTATATATCCTACGCTTTGAGGTATTGCCCCAAATATTGAAATGCCCATTATAAAAGCTGCAAGAGAACAGGCCGCAAGGTTTAAATATCCGTTTTTAATTTTCAATTTTTCCGAAGCTGCACCCGCAAGAATTCCTCCTGCAAGACCTCCAAGTCCCATTGCACCCTGTACAATGCCCAAGGCGGCATCCGACATTTCCAGCACTTGAACAATCATTATAGGAATACCGACAATCATTGCTGCCGATAAAACTAAATTAAACAACGCAATAATTCCCAAAACCGAAAGAAAAATCGGTCTTTTGTTTTTTACAAAATCAATACTCTCTGTAAGGTCAGCTGCCACTATACTAAAAACACTTTTTTCATAAGGATTTTTTGTATAAGGAATATGAATAAAAATCTCCATTATAGCCGAAAAGATAAAACACACTGCACTAATAAGCATTATAGGCCTTATTCCAAAAGCGCCAAAAAGAATACCGCCTATAATAGGACCTGCCAGACCGGCAAGAGTACCGATGGAATTTATAACCGCATTACCGAGCATAAGCGTTTCCTCCTCTGTAAGCAACGGAATGCTCGCCTGAACAGTAGGCTGATATATTCCCGATATGCCGTATAAAATCATAAGCACAGCAATCATAAGCGGAACCAACGATAATTTCCCTAAAGCAAAGCCAAATGCCATTATAACTGCGGCCGTGGAAAAATCCAATATCACCATAATGTCACGCTTATTTTTACGGTCTGCAATTACTCCGCCCAGAAATGAAAAGATTACCATCGGGATAAAGGAACACGCTGTCACCGCTCCGAAAAGAGCGGAAGATTCAGTTTCCCTCAGTAGATAAAGCGGCAGTGCAAAGCGCAGGATAGCGTTGCCAAAAAGCGAGATGATCTGACCGATGACCACCATTGTAAAATCACGTTTAAAAAGTTTTTTCATATAAATTTTCCTATCCTTTCTTATAATACCGACCGTCGGTATGTATAAATGTAATTTTTTTCTGCCCTGTTAAGGGCAGAAAAGCCTTTTACTTATTTTGTTGATACAATCCGGCAAGTGAACGAAAACGCTCAAATATACTTTCATCAATAATGTCCAGCCCGAAAGCCCTCAGCATTTTATCGTATACTATGCATTTCCTATATATATCTTCGGGACTATCATCAAAAATCATCGGATTAAGCCAAATATTACCAACCAGCATTATAAGCTCAGCAAGTTCGTCGGGGTATTCTGTCTGAATCGAGCCGTCTTCTATGCCTTGCTTTATAATAGGGAGTACATATTCCGGCGTTGTATAATCTATAGTTCCTTTTAATATGCTGAATACTAATGCAGGACTTTCTCCTAAATTCGGCGCAGCAGCAAAAATATTATCATGGACAGAACGGTTTATAGAATCAGTCATGAGCTTTTTCAACTTTTCCTTACCCGTCATATCGATGCGGTTTTTTATATTTGCAAGCAGCTTATTAGATTCCTCTGACATTCGGTTTATTACTGCAACCAGGATTTCTTCTTTAGACTTAAAATGATGGTAAATCGCACCTTTGCTAAGACCGCCAAGATTATTTATTATATCCTGAATTGAAGCATGCTCATAACCCTTATTAATAAAAAGTTTTGCAGCAGTCTCGAGTATAAGGTTCACCGTCTCTTCCGGATATTTATTTCGTGCCAAAATATTTACCTCCATTACATACCAACGGTATGTTTATTTTATATAACAAGATAACTCCTTTGTCAAGCGCTGTATTACTAATTTTCCGTCTGAAATATTTCTTGCCCAAATCCTTATTTCCGCTTTTTTAACATGATAAGCAATGCTATGGTAACCAACACGACAGCCGCCACCAGCACAATCACAACCACGATGGTTCTACGATTTGTCTGTGGCTTAATCCTTACCGTATTCAGATTCTCCGCAGCCTGAATTTCTTCGCTTTGAATTTCTTCGTTTTGGATTTCATCCTTGATTTCCCCATCATCTTCTATTCCATGCTGCGGCGCACCGTTAGGATATAGTTCCTCATATTCCGCTGTCGGATCATCCAGACATATCCATACACCTCTGTAACCATAAAAATATCCGACATATCCCCAACTACGTCCTTCTTCATCTGTATAGACAGAACTATAATCAGGCATATGCTCCCAATCCTGCATATTTATGCTACCGCCATCAGCCGAACCTGGATATTTCCAATAATTAATTGTATCATCTTTATAGCTTTCGTCCATGCGTCCACTCTGCTCTTCTATCCGGCTTCTATGCTCCTCCATAAACGAAATCGAATCATAGACCACCTTCATGTATTCCATCGGCATCCATCCGCTCTTCTCTTCCCACTCGGAAGGAAATCCCCACACAATTCCCTGCTCATCCTCATAAGTAAAACTAATCCATACCTGATAACCGTTTTCCCAAGTTGCTACTTCCTTAGCCGACTCGGGGCTTTCATATAAAATAACCTTGCCGTCCGGTCCATCAGCAATGAACTGCCTGCCTACATGTGTACAGTCAGACCTGTGCTTTTCATAAAAATCATCCTGCGGCTCCCAAATTACGTCCGCACGTACCGATATCGTACATAACAAAAAACAGGTCATCATTCCCAATAAACAAATTAATTTTTTCATAAGCTCCTCCTCATTTTAAGATATCTCTTACTGTCATCAAAATAATTCCGCACAACCATGAGCAAATATTCGCAACACCCGACAATATAAAAGGATTGCGTATCTCCCATTGTTTCTCCTTAGCAAATATATGGTAAATCCATGCCTCCACTACCACCACAGCTACCTCTGTCAAAAGCTGCACTATCATCGCAGACACATTTCCCAGATACAGACCTGCAATCCAACATATTAAAACAGCAGGCGGATTTGTCAACACATTGACAAGAACCACCAGAAAAACGCCTTGCTTCTTATGTATGAACGACATAGAGCGACTTATCCGCAAGAACAGCCATATCACTACAAGCTCTATGGCAATAGTCAACGTTAATGAAATTAAAAACATCTCAAGCAGATATTTTATCACCGCATCCTCCTTTTCCAAAGGCTGAGGAAATCAGAAGCAGCGAAAGTATACTGCCTACGCAGCCGATAATGTTTCCGCCTATTGCGATTTCAATTCCCATATACTTTGGAAGAAATCCCAAAAACAACGCAAATGTTAAAATTCCGAACGCAAATCCCGGCATCCGTGTGAATGTACATATCACCCAATATAGCGTAATCGGCATGGTCATGTTAAACAGAAAAAGCGCCGCCAAACCAACCGGCATAATGGAAGAGAATAAATAGCATACTGCCGCCAGCATCAAAGAAACTGCTGCAGTCTTATATAAACCGTACCGTGCTGCCAAAAAACCGCCGGCCGTTTTCCCACATGCCAAAGCAAGTACCGCAAGCGTCCCTGCCAATATTCCTGTTTTCCATGAAAATCCGACTGACATACCGATATACGAGCGCAAAACTACAACAATCAAACAGATTGCCGCAATTCCATATCCACTTCCTGCAATGGCAGCGTCCGAACTTGCAGTCAAGTCTGCAACAATATCTTTTTCATCTGTAACTGTCTCTACAACTATATACTCTTCATCTATAACCGTCTTACGTCCACGCCGCAACGCAAACCATGACAAAATCACACACAGCAGCATACCTATACTTGTCCACAGTATTTTGTCATCTACCATGCCCTCATTGGCAAGCAACGTTCCCAAATACAATCCTATTGCTCCCGGCGCCACAAATATACCAAGTCTTACAATCAGTTTGTTATTTATTTTGCTCTTTTCTGCTCCAGAGTTGTCGTGGATTGTTCCCACGCCGCCGCCTATATGAAAAAGCGCATTCCCGATTCCTAATATAACCGGATTTGTATAAGCTCCCACAACAGTGCATATCACGCCGATAGCGGCAGTAAGAAAGCCAAAGTCTAACTTTTGCTTTTTATCTCTTGCATTCAATGCATCCAACAACACACCGAATGGCATCTGTAGTGCAAACGCACAAAAATTGTAAATGAGTATCGAAAAATAGCCATCTTCATTTGGAATATATTTTCCAAACATTGCTATGGCGCACATACCGTCAACTAATAAATGCCATACGGAATACAATGCAGTCATTCGTGATTCCCTCTTTTCTATTTTTCACACTTCTATCGATACAACACATAGTCCTGCATTTCTTTCATGAAACCTGCATCTGCCAGAGCATTCCTTGCCGTATCAGGGTATTCTTTCACCACAATACGCTTCATTGCGGGAAAAAGTCTTCCTTTTTTATATTCCTCCGCAAACAGCTTAAGAGATTCTGTCTGCAGCCCATCCTCAAAAACACGCAGCGTCTTTCCCTGTCGTTCCAACACAACAACAGGAGCACCTCCGCAGCATGCCACTACAGTACCCGGAACATTCATGAAGTTCCGACTTTCCATATGAGGTAATACCTTTCCCCAACACTGCGCAGGATCTACTGCATTCACCCAGACTATTTTTTTCTCCGGTTTCTGAAGCATGCGCACTATTGTCATGAAATCTTTTTCCCTAATAAACTGTGCGCCTGACATGCTCTCCACAAAATACCCTCTTCTGGCACGACCGGTATACTCCCATATACGCAGTACTGACAATGCCTCCTGCCACGAAAGCCCCCATTGAGCCGCCGTCTCCCTGCAAAGAATCACACTGCGTTCAAAGCAGCTTTCCAATCGTTCCTCTATAGACTGCTCCCTGATATTGCGTATCACATCCCACCTGCCGGCATTCAATGCCTTTATACGCACATTCACCCGCTGCCTGGTTGTCGCATTTCTGGTTTTTTCCTTGTTAAGCCATTGCCGCACAGGAATGTAACTGTCTGCGCATACCAATCCCTTTTCCAGTAAAGACAATAGTGTATCGTAAGGCGACTCACCGGAAAGCAGATTGTTCAGCGCCTGCATAAAGCTTGCTCCACGCTTTAAAAGAGCCTCATATATGATTCGCTCCTTTTCAGTAAGCCCTTCCAACCGTTCACTTATATCAGCATCCCAGTCAATGTTCTCCTGATAGTCAAAGCACAGCTCTCCATTTGACTCCATATGCCAGAACAGTTCTCCTTCAGCAAGAAAAGCATCCAGCATAGCTTCCCGATAATTCTTAACCCGTCTCGGAAGCATAATCCCTTCCCAGTATGACGCCGGAAACGCTGCGCCCGCATATCTCTTTAATGTATTCCGCAGGCATTCATCTCCCGGCGCGCTTGATTCTATTCCGGAAAGCAGCAATGCCGCATATGCCTCCCCGGAGCAAGTGCTAATCTCTTCCCGCCTGTTTTTCAGCGTGCGGACTCTGGCACGGCGATATAATACTGCATGGTAATATATGGCATCCTGCTTTACTGCCTCTTCCCTACGACACAGTTCTTCCAAAATTTCTTCTGCTCTATCAACCGGCCAGCCATAACGCTCTGCTGTCTGTGCTGCATTAGCAGCTCCCCTGTAACGAAGCATACGCCTGACTATGTGAAGGCCGGCTTCTCCTAAAGCTTCCGCATACTCTTCTTCCTGTTCCGCTGCTATCCACAAGCCTTGCTCAAGATACAGTACCCTGCCGTCTTTCGCCAGACCATCCAGCCAATCAGCCGGTATATCCAGTTCTCCTGCCGCCAGATCGCCTTCTGTCATCAAAAGAGAATGAAGCTGATTCATATCCTTAGGAAGCTTATCCCTCTTCTGCACTTGCATAAGCTCCTGCGCATCCGGCTGTAGAAGTTCTTTTTGCTTCTTTAACTCTTCCTCCACTGCTCCATGAATTCCCCGTGGTGTGGGCGAATATTCATACATTACCGTTGCTTCCTGAACCCACTGCAGCGGAAGTGACATCGGGGATGGCACGTCAGTATAAACCTCTCTTATCTCCACGGCTCCTGAGCGGATATCATATAAAAGTTCCCTCACCCCTTCGGAATCCCATAGTTCCTGCATACATTCCCGCGTAGTCTCACGAATCAGCGGATGCCCTTTTTCTTTTACCACCTGTTCAAGCATCTCTGCACTCCGCAGCCTCTGCATCCATAGTGGGTGTCGTCCGTTATTTTTAACTCCCATCATCAACGCCCGACCGCTGTTATAACGGAACGCCATATTAAAGAGCGGAGTCGCCGGCAGTAAAATCTCCAAAATTCTGCTGCTTGTGTCAGGCTCAACTTTTTGCAATATTCCTTCCGGCAACGCCCGATTCCCGTAGGAATACAATAAAATTCCGTCTTCCTCATCCACACATCCGATTTCCATATCAAGCTGCTCTCTCGCCGCATTTGCCGCAAGGAGCGCTAAAGGTGCATTAATCCGCCTTCCAAATATGGAATGTATCATTAATTGACTGTTTCCTGATGAATCCCTAAAATGCTCTACTATTATCGTCCTATGGTCCGGCAGGCTTCCGGTTGACTTAATCTGCCTTTCCAGATATCCGCAGGCAAGATGCGCCGCAGCCTCATCCAACCCTAGATCTCCCAAGGCCGCCAAAAGCCTTCCGTCTTCATATGCCTCCTGCAAAGAATGAAGAATGCGTCCAAACGACTCTCCGGTCCGCTTATCACGTCCCTTGATTTCTCCATGCCAAAAAGGAAGTCTGGCGCCCTCTGTCGGCGCCTGAGTTACGGTTACCGTATCACGGCTGATATTCAATACTCTCCATGCAAAAGCACCGAGAATAAACCTGTCACCTTTTCGGGATTCATAGACGAATTCCTCATCTACCTCACCAAGTTTTACTCCATCTTCTGTCTTCACGGAATACAAACCCTTGTCGGGAATGGTTCCTCCTGCTGAAACGGCAAGCATCCTGCTGTAGCCGTCTCCTTCTACTCTTTCATGTATTCTGTCATACAAAATTCTGGGGCGAGCCGGAATATCCCTGTCATGCTCATAATCCCCTGCCAGCATAGCAAGAACCGCTTTTACGTCCTCTTTTCCAAGATTACGGAAAGACCATGCCCGCGGCAGAATCTCCATCACTTCAGAAAGTTCATAACTTCTGAATGCCGCCATGGAAACCAAGTGCTGGGCAAGTACATCCAGACATTCAGAAGGCGGATTCAAGTGCTCCACACCACCCTGCCTTGCAAGCTGTGCAGTCATGCCGCATGATAAGCATTCCGCTGCTGTTCTGGGAAAAAGATACATAACGCTTGTCCGCCCCGGATTATGTCCGGCACGTCCCAGTCTCTGCATCGTTCCCGATATTGTACGTGGGCAGCCAACCTGCAGCACTTGGTCTATCTCACCTACATCTATCCCTAATTCCATAGAGGAAGTAGCACATAGCAGTCTCAGCCGCCCCTCTCTCAGAGCCAGCTCCGTCTCATGCCGCTGCTCTTTGGACAGGCTCCCGTGATGTACTCTGGCAAAACCATCTCCACCCAGAATATTTACATAATATGACAGCTTTTCCGCATATCTTCTCCCCTCCACGAATGCGATTACGCTGCGGTTTCCCTGACAATATTTATATACCAGTTTCCCCAGTTCTTCCCATATAGGGTCCTTTTGCCTGCCCTTACCTACATCCGCATATGGACTGAGTATATTCAGCTCCACCTTTTTATTCATTGCAGGAGCCGCAATTCCCACCTCTTCCGGAGCCAGATATTCCGCCGCCATATCCAACGGTTCAATAGTAGCGGACAAACCTATACGCTGCAGAGGCTGTCCACACAACAAATCAAGGCGCGCAATAGAAAGCATCAGATGCGCGCCTCTTTTAGTATCAATCAGGGCATGCAGCTCATCCAGAATAACAGCCTTCGCCGTTGCCAAAACATTCTGCCCTGTCTTACTTGTCAACATTAAATATAGGGATTCAGGCGTAATAATCAAAATATGGGGCGGTTTTCTCACCATCCGCTGTCTCTCAGCAGTAGTTGTATCACCTGTCCTGATTCCTACCGTAATCTCCTCATCAGCACTTATTCCTGTTAAAGGACGGTTTAGATTCTCCCGTATATCAGCCGCTAAAGATTTAAGCGGGGAAACATAAATCAGCTGAAGTTCCTGCTTCAAAGTCCCCTCTTCAGCCTGCCGCTTCATACGGTCTAAGAACACAAGAAATGCTGAAAGTGTTTTACCTGTTCCCGTAGGCGCCGATACCAATGTATGCTTTCCTGCTGCAATAAGCGGCCAAGCCTCCTTCTGTACCGGCGTCGGCTCTCCAAGCGTATTCTGAAACCACTCAGCCGTCTCTTTCCGAAACAGGCTTAACACGTTCTCCATCACTTTATTATTCCCTTCCGCTAATTAGTTTTCAGTTTCTGCCCCTATACTGTGTCTGATATCCATGATTCTCACCCGGCCGTAAATCATTTGGGAACTGAGTATCGGCATAAATATCAGTCTGTAATTGCTTAATCATAGCAAATACCTGCTGATAGTCAGGAATATCACAAATTGTCAGTCCGTTGGACGAATGGGAATGAGAATGGGAACTATTGGAGCTGTATCCCGTATGCGAGCATACTGTTACTACATCACCCACTCCCAGCCACTGGTCAAAAATCCCTCTGTGGATATTGATATGAGAAAGGTCTGTAAACGGCTTCATCTCATATCTATAAGCAAATATTCCACCGGAAACATAGATTCCTTTATCAGTAATAATATATTGCGTATTCCTATGTTTTCTAAAAGACATAATCACACCACCGATATAAATCCAGACCGGCATCAAATGCAGCAGCATAAACGGCAGTATAAACATGAGCATTCCACCGGCGGCGCTAAATGTAATACCAACAACTGCCAAATCAACTATCGCCCAGATCAATGCAAAAGGAAGCATCGGATTGAAAATACTTTCCAGTATAAAACATTTTTTATCCGGCTTGCCTCTCCACAATATTGATTCATTCATTCCTACCATTGCTTCCAAATCCGATTTGTACATTAATAATTACCTCCCTCGTAAAAATCATTAACTGCTTATTAATAAGCTTATCAAAAATCACGTAAATAAGCAATATCTCCAACAAAAATGAAAGGCTGAAATCCTTTGCCTTTTGGATTTCAGCCCCATTTTATACTTTATTCTAATGATTAACCCTTAACTCCTCCGGCTACCAGACCATTCTGAATGAACCGCTGCAAACACATAAACACAACCATAACAGGCAGAGACGAAATGACAGCAGCGGCAGAGAACAATGTCCAATGTGCAGCGAACTGGTCACTGATAAAAGACTGCAGCCCCAATGCCAGCGTCATCTTTCCCGGTGTCTGCAGGAATATGGAAGTTATCACATATTCACTGTATGTTGCTATAAAAGAAAACAGAAATAGCACTGCCAGCTGAGGCATTGCCAGTGGAAGAACTATCCTGTAAAAGACCTGAAACTGATTTGCTCCATCCACCATCGCCGCTTCATCAAGTTCAATAGGAATCCCGTCAATATATGATTTTAAAAGCCATATATTAAATGCGCTTCCTCCGGCCAATACAAAAATAAGCGCAATATTACTGTCAACAAGTCCGAACTTATATATAAGGATATAGTAACCTGCAACTGCCATGCTATTAGGAAATACCTGAAGTATGAGCAGTGACATAAGACCATACTTTCTTCCCGTAAATCGAAGTCTTGCAAACGCATATGCTGCCAGAGAAGTAAGCGCCAGTTGGATAAACGCTACAATCAGGCAAAGCTTCAATGAATTCCACACCCAAACTGTATAATTGGTTTCCTTGAATAACTTAATATAATGCTCGGTACTCAATTTTTCCGGAAACAATGAAGATAAAAAGAAACTGTCCCCGGCAGAAAAAGATGACATGACAATCCACAGTGCCGGAAAAACAACAACAATCATAGTAAACCAGATTACCACCCGGCTTGCCCACAAACTCCTAATATCAGAAGGAGACAATTTTTCCCTGTATTTCATATCAATACCTATACCTTTCCGTAACCTGCAAACTTTGGGCCACAGGCACAAATTTGCGGTTGAAAATCTTTGATTTTCAACCTAGTCCACCTCCTTGAAAGAACCGGATAAGTGCATATTAATCAGCGTGAATGTACCTACTATGATAAAAATCAGCACGCTGAATGTTGCTGAAAGCTCATACCTGTTCGACCATGTAGTCATTTTATATGTCGTACTCGCGAGAATGTCCGTATAGCCTGCAAACTGGTTATCCACCCTCGCAGGTCCACCTTGCGTAATCATATATATATTGCCGAAATTATTAAAATTCGATGCAAATGTCGATATCACAAGCGGTATGGAAAGCCTTGTCACCATAGGCAAAGTGATGCTTTTAAAACACTGGAATTTTGACGCTCCATCTATCCTTGCGGCTTCATAGTAGTCAGCAGAAATCGCCTGCAGCCCTCCAAGACACACGTTCATCATGTAAGGAAACCCAAGCCACACATTGACTATTATGATTCCGGTGCGCGCCCAGAATGAATTTGTAAGCCACGGAACATTCCATGCAATACCTATAGCATGAAGCAGGTTATTAATTCCCCCATATTGCTCATTTAACAAACCCTGCCATGCAAGTATCGCTATAGTGGACGGCAGCGCCCATGGAACCATAAGCACCGCCCTATAAATTTTTGACTCCTTCAAATGAGGGTTATTCAAAAGAATTGCCAGAATAAGTCCCATTGTATATGAACCGGTCGTACTTAGAATAGCAAAACATACTGTCCAGCCAAGCACCGGAAAAAAGACATTCTTTATACTACCGGTAAATACCGTCATGTAGTTATACAATCCAACGAACGTGAAGTCATTCAAATGATACATATTGTAATTTGTAAATGAAATAACAATTGTATAAATGATTGGCAGACACGTCACGAAAAGTATGGATATAAGTGCAGGCATCAGATAGGCATATGCCCTTGGATTATTCTTTTTTTTCATCATATCACTACTTTCCGGAATTCATTAGCTCGACTGCTTCTTCAAGCTGTCTTACCATATTCTCTGCTGCTTCCTGTGGCGTAAGCTCTCCAATCCACATAGATCTGATATTGTTCGTGTGAATACTCCAGAGCTGTCCCATCTCTGACACCGTAGGCATCGGTTCACCATTATTTATCTGCGCTATAAATGTTTTTGAATTTTCATTACTTTGAATTTCTGCATTTTCCTGATCGGATAGTTTTGCAGGAATTCTATCTCCTGCCTCATACATTCCCATCGCCCCATTATCAATCAGGTACATAATGAATTCCCATGCCTTATCCTGATTGCTGCTCTTATTGCTCACAAAGCTCACCTGTGTTCCCACCGGAGTGACAAAAGACTGCCCATTGAAAGTCGGCATCTCCACTATAGCAAAAGGCGTTCCCGCTGATGTAAAACCGTCGATATCCCAAGGACCGCCAATGTAATATGCAGTCTGACCGTTTTGAAAATTGCTTCTGGCTATATCTGCCGTAACATCTGCCGAAAGCAAATTGTATTGACTACATAAGTCATTTAAAAAGTTATATGCCTGTATCGCACCACTGTTTGCCAATCCGATATCTGTAACATCATATGCGCCATTTTCATATTTGAAAATATATCCACCGCATGCTCTTACAAATCCAAGGTCATAATAAATGCTTGTAGCATCGAACTGTAAACCACCGTCGGCTTCCGCCTGCTCGACAAGTTCCTCCCATGTGGCGGGAACTTCGGATACCAGTTCCGTATTATAGAATAACGCAGTCGTTTCAACGGAAAGCGGCGCCGCATATCTGATACCCTCTACATAGCTCGCCTGAATTGCCGCGTCCGAGAAATCACCGTCACTATAAAGCTCAGCAGGCACTTCCGCAGTCAGACCGGCATTGACATAGTCTGCAAGCTGGTCGTTGGGTAGCCCGACAACCGCATCAGGACCGTCGTCACTGTTTATTGCCTGCGCAAACCGTTGAACCGAAGGGGACTGGTGGATGACCTCGACCTCATATCCATTTATCGCCCCCCATTCATCAGCATACTTTTGGATAGTATCTGCCTCCACATCCATATTGGTCCATATAATAAGCTTCGTATCCGCCCCTTTGGATGAACCGCATCCTGAAAGCATGAAAACGACAGATGCGCACACCATTAACGCTGATATTATTTTTTTCTTCATTATGCAACCTCCTTACATTTTTTTTAAATTTAGCAATGCCTTATTTGCATTTCCATTTACATCAAATAATGACTGATTTGCCATTGAATTTCCCGCTTCTACATTATCATTCATATACACACAGCCATTCCGGTTTGCCCATGTACAATCAGGGATTGGAAGCCATGCCGGCTCCCAGTAAAAAACACCCATACCTCTGTTATTATCCACACTTCTGACTGTAGCATATAAATCTTTGAGAAATGCTTCCTGCCCTTCTGCTGTTGCCGGATATCCGGTCGCTTTTTCCTCTTCCTCGGAAAAAACAACTCCCCGACATCCAAGATTATCAGTAGTATATCCAATTGAAGTTTCCAGGACAATTACATCTTTATCATATCTGCTGCTCACATCATTCATATTATCAAGAAGAAGAGACATACTGCCATTCCAATGCGGATAATATGACATCCCTATCGCATCAAAATCCAAATCAAATGGCAGTACATTATCAAACCACTGCCTATACATCTTATTATCTGTCCCAAAATCAAGATGGAGTATTATTTTTGCATCAGGACATTCTTCTCTCACGCCTTTTATTCCTGCTTTTAAGAGCGCGGCCATTGTTTCCGTATTGTCGGTATGACCATCAGGCCAAAGCATTCCTTTTGTAATCTCGTTCCCTACCTGTACCATTTTCGGAGACAGCTTTCGATTTTTTAAGGCTTTTAAAGTATCCACGGTATGTAAATAAACTGCTGTCTCCAAATTATTTCCTTCCAGATTCCTCCATGCCTTAGGTTTCACCTGTTTTGCAGGATCTGCCCAGAAATCACTATAATGAAAATCCAGCAGGTACGACAACCCACTATCTACCGTACGACCGGCAAGTTCGATTGTTGTCTGCAAATCGTTTATCCCGCCACCGTAGGGCTCTCCACTCTCATCATAGGGGTCAGGCCATATCCGGAGTCTAATCATGTTGACGCCACACTTCTTTAGAATATGGAACAAATCCTCTTTCTGACCGTTTATATAATAGGATGCTCCATAAGATTCCAAGGATTTTATCATGGATATATCCATTCCCTTAATTAACTGCATTAATTACTCCTTTACCAATGTAATGTCGTCAATCGTTCCCCAACCGCCAGGGGCTATCGTAACGCTGACGCCAATGGTAATTTCTCCATCTGTCACATTTAGCCCTGATAATTCCGCTGTATACCAATTCACATAACCATTCAGTGAAGCGTCTGCCTTAATTTCCTCTCCACCAACAATTGCATAAAAGTAAATTGAAGCATTTTCATCACCTACTGCGTCCCCCTGAATATGACCAGTCAGTTTGTATGACCCTTCGTCCAATCCTGAAATTGTCTGTTCTGCAGTAAAATTAATATCATTTGAACCTGAGTAGAAATGAAGCGACTGGATTCCTTCATAGCAGTCGGTATCACGCGTATAGATGTCCAGCTCTTCTGTGACATTATCTATGTTTGTGACATTCCATCCCGTAAAATCAGCTTCTTCAAAACTTCCGTTTACAACATAGTTCCCATTTTCATCAGCCTGTGCTTTTGTCGTGGAAGTGCTGCCTGAACGCCCACATCCTGCAAGTGCTGCAGCCATGCATACCGTCAATAATAATGATATCGTTTTCTTTTTCATAGTTCTGTTCTCCTTTACTT
>CAMWWS010000018.1 GCA_947178085.1 uncultured Lachnospiraceae bacterium
TAACTGTTCCGGGTTCAAAAAGCATTACGAACAGAGTCTTGATGCTCTCGGCAATGTCAAACTGCACCTGTGTACTTGACGGAGTATTATTCAGCGATGATTCAAGAGCATTTCTGTCATGTCTGTTGAGTCTGGGGTTTGATGTAAAAATAAATGAAGATACAAAACAGGTTATTATTCAGGGTACAGGTGGAATAATACCTAATAACAACGCCGTTATTAATGTCCGAAGCGCTGGAACCGCAGCACGTTTTCTAACAGTAATGCTGGCGTTTGCAGGCGGAGACTATGAGATGCAGTCCTCGGAGCAAATGGCAAAAAGACCGATGCAACCGCTTTTATCCATCTTGGAAGCTGCGGGCGCGGAAATAGAATATTTAGGAGAAGAAGGGCATTTCCCTTTTATGCTTCACGCACATGACCTGAAATTCTCAGATGTAACTATTGATACTTCCTTAAGCAGCCAGTTTGCCAGCGCTTTACTTATGGCAGGATGCCTGCTGCCGGAAGGTCTTGCTCTAACCATGACAGGAAGCAGAACGTCAGGTTCATATATACAGATGACGCTTTCCATGATGGAGCAGTTCGGTATATGTTTTTCAGAAAAAAGGAACGACAACGGAGAGAAAACGTATATAATTCCAGGAAATCAAAAATTTGGAGTGTCTAGTTTCTTAATTGAACCGGATTTGTCCGGGGCAGCATATTTCTATAGTCTGGCGCCGCTGTTTGGCATCGATGTACTTGTCCGAAACGTACATCTTAACTCTTTGCAGGGTGATATAAAATATGTAGAACTTCTATCGAAGCTGGGATGCTGCCTTGAGGATTCGGAGGAAGGTTTGTGGCTAAAAGGCAGCGGCATTACCCATTTTGCAGGACATACCGTAGATATGAAGGACTATTCCGATCAGAGCATGACATTTGCGGCGGTATCTGTTTTTGCCGATACGGTAACGGAAATAGTAAATATCGGTCATATCCGTTTTCAGGAGACGGACCGGATGGCGGCTATTATAAATGAGCTTTCCCGCATGGGAATACGATGCGAAGAAATTCCGGAAAAAGAGGGAATACGAATCTATCCGGGCAAACCTAACCCTGCACTTATCCAAACATATGAAGACCACCGAGTGGCAATGGCATTTACTCTGGTCGGTATGAAATGTGACGGTATCGACATCGACAATCCGGGATGCTGCGCCAAGACCTTTGAGAACTACTTTGATCTAATCGACAGTTTGTACTAAAACATAATAGCATAAGGAGAAAATTTATATGTGGATTGAAGGAAACTACCGACGAAACCTAATGGACATGCATATTGATGACTGGAACCCCAAGTTCCTAAACCGTCTTAACGTAGACGAATATGTTGACGCACTTAAAGACGCCGGAATTCAGGCAGCAATGGTGAAGGGACGTCCCCACACTGGACTTGCTTATTATCCTACCAAGATCGGCAGAATGCATAAAGGACTTAACGGATTTGATTTTTTTGGTACTATGGTTAAAAAATGCCATGAAAACGGAATCGCAGTAGTCGCTTACTTTTCCCAGATTTTTGACAATTGGGCATATGAGAATCATCCTGACTGGAGACTTGTGACCGCTGACGGCAAAGGAATGCAGGAATACCGAGGAACGAGCGACTTTAAATCAGGGCGTTATGGTATTATGTGCCCGAATAATGAGGAATACAGGGAATATGTCAAAGCGTGTCTTACAGAAATGAATGAAATGTATGATTTTGAAGGAATGTTTCTTGATATGACCTTTTTCCCGGAAGTATGCTATTGTCCAAGTTGTAAGAAAAAGTACAAAGTAGAGACAGGAAAAGAAATCCCAAGAACCATTGACTGGAATAGTCAAAATTGGCTTGACTATGTTTATAAAAGAGATGAATGGATGGCGGAATATGCTAAGTTTGCTACTGCATGTGTGAAAAAAATCAAGCCGAATGTAACTATTGAGCATCAATTCTCAAGGATCACGGGACCATGGGTAGATGGAAGCTCAGAGCTTCTTTTGGATGCTATAGACTGCACCAGCGGAGATTATTACGGTGGATTCCTGCAACAGACATTCATCAATAAATATTATAAGAATGTTTCTCCGTATCTTCCATTCGTATATCACACTTCCCGCTGTGACCCCGCACTTGAGTACCACACTACGACCAAGACGGAAGAAGAGCTGCTATTGCATATAATTACTGCATTAGTGCATAACGGAGCATTTTTATTGGTAGATGCAATTAATCCGGATGGAAGTATTGTCCCGGACGTATACCATACTATAATGAAAAAAGTCTATGGAATAACCAGACAGTATGAACAATATGTAAATGGCAATCTCTATCATGATGCGGCGATTTGGTTCGCATCTCATGCAAAATATGACCCCACAGAAACAAAATGCGGAGTTATGGAAAAAGTCTTTTGGCCAAAATACTATACAGAGTCTCCGATAGCTGCTGCATCAATACTTCGTGAAAACAATGTTCCTTTCGAGGTAATTGGAACCAAAAATATCAGAAATGAGAAGGCAAAAGTTCTTATTTTATCCCATGTAGCAAACATCAGGGATGAGGAAATGGATGAAATAGAGGCCTATCTCAATAACGGCGGTAATCTGTTAATAAGTGGACCTATCGGAAATGAAAGACTGGAAAAATTGATTGGCATCAGAGTCATCGGACGTACAGAACACAATTTCACCTATATGAGTCCGACCGAGGCAGGTGCAGAGCTATTTGCCGGATTCAGCCATTTGGCACCTTTAACCATTGATATGCACCAGACCGAGGTTGAAATAGTAGATACACAGAATCTGACTGTTCTGGCAACTACCACGCTTCCTTACACTTTGACGGGAACCAGCGAGTTCGCGGCAATCCATTCCAACCCTCCCGGAATCTATACGGACAGACCTTGTGCACTGCTTAAACAAGTGGGAAATAGTAAAATAATCTGGACAGCAGCTCCGATTGAAATGTCCCGGCCATACATGAGCCGTCAGGTATACTTACGCATGGTGGATTTCCTGCGGGGAGAAGCAACTTTTGTATCAAATGCGCCGAAGTTTGTGGAAGTTCTTGAATGGAATAAAGATGGCACTGATTATTTCGCTGTAATAAATGAGCAGGAGGAGTCTCCCATAGCGCCCATGTACGACATCACTATTGAAGTTAAAGGCGCTACCGGAAGGAAAGCATATCTCCTGCCACAGGAAACAGAGCTGAAAACCGAAACGGTAAATGGAGATACTCTGAAAATCCATATGCCGAAGCTGGAGATCTTCCATATTATACAACTATCTTAAGAATAATAAATAGGTGACTGCGAAATTATATATTTCAATGTGTAGTTGTACAATATATACAAAACATAAGCAGGTGCTCTGCCGCCGTCGGTACTTAGCGAGGTCTTTTCGAGCTTAGTACCGCTACTGGCGGCAATGCAGCGAAAGCGTGCCTGCGTTGATTTGTATATATTGTACAACGGTCGTCTTGAAAAACAGAACTTTGCAATTAACTAAAGTAATTATAAATCTACCCCACCGACCTTACCGCCGATGGGGTTCTTTTTCATCCAATGTTCTTTTCCTTTTTCTTACCAGAACCTATAAACATATCATAAATACACGGAATCACAATCAATGTAAGCAATGTTCCATAAACCAGACCACCAATAGTAACTACAGACATAGGTTTTGACATATCTGCTCCCATATCATTACTGAACGCCATAGTGCTCAGCGCCAGAATTGTCGTCAACGCCGTCATCATAACAGGACGCATTCTGGTTCTTCCTGCCTTCAGAATTGCCTCTTTTTTCTCCATGCCGCCCTCGCGCAGCTGATTAATATAATCCACCAGCACAATACCGTTATTAACAATGATACCCGATAACATTACAAAACCAATCAATGCTATGACGCTCACTTCGCTTCCGCTGATATAAAGTCCCAGAAGTCCTCCCGTAAAAGCCAGCGGAATCGTAAACAATATGATAAACGGCGAGAGCAGTGACTGGAACTGCGCTACCATAATCAGGTACATGAATATAATCGCAAGTATGAGCATCAGATAAACCTGCTCCATGGCGTCTGTTATCGACTCATTTTCACCGCTCATAGTATAACTGTAGCCAGCCGGCATTGCATAGTCCTTAAGCGTCGCTTCTACATCATTTGACACAAAACCTACATTATAGCCGTCTGCAATAGCTGCGCTTACCGCAATATATCTGGTCTGGTCTATTCTGTTTACGGACTTAGGCGCCTCTGTAATTTCAAATGTGGCAATATCCGAAAGTTTGACCTTTTCTTTCGTACCATCCTGCTTGGTTCTCTCAATCTCCAGGTCTTTTACCAGTTCTCTTGTCAAAGCCATATCGCCTGCGTTCTTTACATATACATCATATTCTTTGACTTCTGTTTCAAACGTGGTTGCACTTGAAGCCGCTGCAAGCTTAGGCTGAATCTGCGTAAATACCTGTGCAACCGTAAGTCCATGCTCAATGGCTTTATCTCTGTCAATGATAATCCTCAATTCTCCCGTAGAGTCTTCAAGTCCGTCGGAAACATCTTCTGTACCCTCGACTCCGCTTACAATAGCTGCTATATCCTTCGCAATACTCTGCAGCTTATCCAAATCACGGCCCTTAATCTGAATGGTTATTCCGCTTCCGCCCAAGGCGCTCATATCCATATTTGATGTTTCAATTTCCGCCTCTGCCTGATTCGCCTCCAGAATATCTGCGATATTCGCATTAATATCTTTTGCTATTTCTTCATTATCTTTCTTCTTATCATCGCTTAACGATATATAAATACTGGTCTCATTGGTGGAGGAATTTCCGCCCGACAGCATACCCAACGAAGATGAGCTTGCCATAGCGCCTACATCTACGACATCCTCCATTTCCATTAACTTTTCCACTATCTGGTCTGTTACCTCTCCGGTGTCCGTAAGCGCAGTATCCTTAGGCATTGACAATGTCATAGACATCTGAGGGCTGTCCATATCAGGCATGAATGCTATACCTTTAGAATAAGCTGCCAGTGCGCTTACAACTAAAAGCGCCAGAACCAGTATCAATACGACCGGCTTAAACTTAAGCGACAGTTTCAGTGTTTTCTCATAGAAATCCAACAGCCCACCGAAAAATTTACTTTCCTTCTGCGGTTTTGACTTAGAAAGTACGCCCGCTCCCATTGCCGGTACTACCGTCATAGCTACAAGCAGGCTGGCAAACAGGGAATAACCAATGGTAAGTCCCATATCCACAAACAGCTGTCTCGTTATACCTTCCGTAAACACGATAGGAAGAAAAACACAGACTGTGGTGAGCGTAGACGCCGTAATGGCTCCTGCCACTTCACCGGCGCCTTTGACAGCCGCTTCCTTAGCCGAGCAGCCTTCATTCCGTAGTCTATATATATTCTCAATTACGACTATGGAGTTATCCACGAGCATACCTACGCCAAGCGCCAGTCCCGATAAGGAAATAACATTCAATGTAACGCCGCTGAAGTACATACATACAATCGCGGTAATAATACTGATCGGAATAGAACATGCAACTACTGCCGTCGGCCTCCAATCCCTCAGGAACAATATCAGAATCAGAACCGCAAGAATAGATCCAAACAACACGTTATTGATTATGGAATCCATAACAAGGTCTATAAAAATACCCTGATCCATAAGCGTTATTAGAATCAGTTCTTCTTTTTCTTCCTTCAACTCTTCAAATTTTTCAAGTATCCTGTCAGAAACATCACCTGTGGAATATCCTGTCTGCTTCTGAATAGTAATAAGTATTCCCGGTTCTCCGTTGACATTTGCATAAATTTCATCAGAGTTGTCTGTCATAAACACATCAGCAACGTCCTCAAGGGTAATTACATCTACGCCATCCATTTCAGGATTCATAATAGGCATTTGCTTGAAAACTTCTATGTCTTCCGGTTTATCGCCTACCCTTACAAGATAATCAATTCCTTCCTCTGTTACATATCCCGCAGGCATGGAAAAATTCTGTGCTGCCAGGAGCGCTTTCACGGTATCAACAGTAAGAATCCCGCTCATATCAGCCTGTTCATATGCATTCTCCCTCGCTTCTTCCAATTCTGTCTCGCCGTCCGTAATCTGTTGCAAAGCATCATCAAGCTGACTGCCCGAATCGTTCAGCTGCTCTTCGCCTGCGTTAATCTGATTAAATGCCGAATTAAGTTGTCTCTGTCCGGCTGCAAGCTGTGCCTCACCTTCTTCCAGCTGCGCGCTTGCTGCTGCAAATTCTTCTTCAGTCATAAAAGCCCTGCCGGCTTCAAGCTGTCTTTTGCTTTCTTCCAGTTCTTTACGTTTAGAATTCAGCTCCTTCTGACTGTCTTCAAGCTTCTTCCTGTTGCTTTCTATTTCTGTCCTTGCATCTTCAAGCTCTGCCTGCCCATCCTGAATCTCCTGCTTAGCATCGGCAAGCTCCTGCACAGCATCTTCCATTTCTCCGTCAATATATCCGAATACCTGTTCATTTATAGCATCTATTTTCTCCTGCCTGATAATAACATTAACGCTGTCTTCCACTAAGCCGGCTGCGCTTGCGGATGCAACACCCTCTATACTTTCCAGTTCGGGAATAACCGTGTTCTGCGTCATTTCACTGACCTCGGCTTCCGTCATATCCACGCCTCCGACAGCGGCTATCATAACAGGCAGCATATCCGGATTCAGCTTCATAATTATAGGATTTCCGACAGAATCACTCCAATAGCTCTTAATCTGGTCCAGATTTTCTCTGATTTCCAGAGACACCGCATTCATATCCGTAGACTGTGAGAATTCCAGAATCACCACGGAATAATTTTCACTGGATACGGAACTGATTCCCTCAATATTGCTGACCGTCGCCATAGAAGCCTCCACAGGCTTGGTCACCACCATTTCCACAGTTTCCGGGCTTGCTCCCGGATAAGTCGTCATTACGATTACATACGGCAGACTGATGCTTGGCAGCAAATCTACCGACATTTTCGTAAATGAGACAACACCAAGAACAATTGCAAGAACCACCGCTACCAAAACGGTGTACGGTTTTTTGACACTGAATTTTCCTAACATGTGTATTGCACCCTTTTCCTATTCTCTTATTCTTACTTATAATAAATTCATACTCTTCGCATACTATATGTGCACATTCGTAAAAATGCGCATAATAAAAGTATATTGCGAAATCTTTTTTCTGACAATATACTTTTATTTTTTTTATAAATTTTTTACATAATTTCTTTATTTAAAACCGACAAATTGTCTTGATTTGACCTTATCATTTGTATGCTGCAAAATAATTGCGGAAGTCGGAGGCAATGTAATGCTTACCTTGCCGGCACTGACGGAATATTCTTCCGATTCTGTTGTAAACCCGTCCGCTGTTGTGAGTATCAGCCGCTTTAAAGTGCACTCCTTTGGAGTTCCGAGGTACCATACAGACAGCGTCTTGGTAATTTCATAGTCATTATTGTTGATAAGGATCGCTGACTGTTTCTCCTTCGTAAAGCGTCCGTATCCGATTACATTATAATCCTCTTCCATATATTTCAGCGAACCGGTCAGGAATTCCTTATTCTGCTTATGGATTCTGATAATTTCCCTATGAAATTCCAGAAGCTCTTTATCCTCATGTCCCCATGGATAGCTGCGCCTGTTATCCGGATCCGTGAATCCGCATACGCCCACTTCATCTCCGTAATAAATCGTAGGCGCACCAGGCCATGTCATTTGAATTACTACCGCCTCTTTGAGTACGGCTTTGTTCACTCCATCATTAGCCGCTTCCGGTCCCAGAGTATTCATACGCCCCACTTTGCGGTTCGTGCGCGTAAGGAATCTGGAATGGTCATGGTTTGACAATTCATTCATTGACGTCTGCAAAGAAGGCATCGTATAGCATGCCCCATGATATCTCATTGCTTCCCAGAAACTTCCTGCATTTCCCAGCAGATCTGCCCGGTAATCATCGCTGTGTTTCTGCATACCGGTCAAAAACCATGTCACCGGCTCCATAAAAGCGTCATAATTCATAATAGTATCCCACTGGTCACCCTGCAGCCAGTCTTTTGGATTTCCATAATGTTCCGCCAGAATTATAGCCTCCGGATTTGCCATCTTTACCGCTTTCCTGAATTCTTTCCAGAAATGGTGATTAAACTCAGGGCTGTGCCCTAAATCCGCGGCTACGTCAAGTCGCCATCCATCCACATTATATGGCGGCGAAACCCATTTTTTTGCAATCTTAAGTATATAATCAAACAGTTCTTTTGAATCCTCGTAATTCAGTTTGGGCAGGGTATTATATCCCCACCAGCCGTCATATGCCCCATTATATGGCCATTTATCGCTCTGGAATTGAAAAAAATTGTGATACGGACTTTCTTTAGAAATATAGGCTCCCTTTTCATATCCGTCAACGTCTTCGTATATTCTCTCTCTGTCCATCCATTTATTAAAAGAACCGCAATGATTGAAAACTCCATCCAGAATGACTTTGATTCCGCGTTTATGCGCCTCACTCACCACTTCGGCAAAAAGCGCATTACTTGCTTCCAGATTTTCTTTATTCGTAATACGGTTAATGTATTTCGACGCAAAACGATTCTCACGCTGACCGGGCTGCAAGAGTTCACCTTCATCATTTACTATTTTTCCTATATGAGGGTCAATATTATCATAATCCTGTATATCATATTTATGATTTGACGGAGATACAAAAAGCGGATTAAAATAGATTACATCAATGCCTAAATCCTGCAAATAATCCATTTTATCCAAAACTCCCTGTAAATCACCGCCATAAAATTCCCTTACGCCCATTGCCGCGGGATATTTATTCCAATCATCAACTTTGACACTTCCCTCATCAATATAGCAGTATTCGTTTGTCAGTACATCATTGGAAGTATCCCCGTTATAAAAGCGATCTATATAAATCTGATAAAAAACCGCTCCTTTTGCCCACGAAGGTGTCTTGAATCCGGGAACGACCTGAAAATGATAATGCGGATCAACGTCTTTAACAACGCCTCTCGTATCATAAAAACAACTAATCTTTCCTGCCTTAATTTCAAAATAATAACTCAGCTTTTCATTCTCCAACTGTTCTTTATGGGAATAATAATCAAAAAATTCATCTGATTCCGCTTTAAGCATTATATGCTTTTCACCTTTATTAACAAAAAATACTCTGTCAATATTATTTTTTGCACTACGGAAGCGAATCGTCAACTCATCATAGGCGCTCGGTTCTGCCGGAGAAATAAAATTTTCGGTTGTATCGCTGAAAAGCGCTTTCCTATTAAATACAGGGCGCATTGCTGCAATATACTGATAATTTTGTTCTGCCTTATAAAATTGATTAATATCCATACAACCGAAGCCTCCAAATAAACGCGATAAATTAATTCTATACTATATGTAGTGGATATTCAAGAGCCTAAATACAAAATAGATAATGAACATGTTAAACAAGCTAAACATGTTAAACAAGCCTGAAAGACAGTAAAAAAGACAGTTCATTATGTACTGTCTTTTTTAGAGAAGGTATTTCTTTCTTATGGGGTATAGCAAAAAACTATATATAATGTATTGGGGGTTACAAGTGTATATTAGCATAGCCCTGAAAATGCCGCAATGCTAAGTATCAACAAATATTACAAACCAGCTCATGCTTTTTTGTACAAATTGCACAAATTATAATAGCAATATATGTGCTATAACACTTCTATACTATTCAAATAATGCTTCAAATTCAGCCCTGCTGATTCTTTCTTTTTCCAATAACAGCTCTGCGCATTTATGCAGGACTCCCTCATGCTCCATAATTATCTCTTTTGCCTTCTGATAACACTCATCAATAATAGCCTTAACTTCTTTATCTATTTCACCTGAAATAATTTCACTGTGACTCTTAGCATGTGCCAAATCTCTTCCGATAAACACCTCATCATCATTATCGTCATAATTTATTACGCCTATGTTATCAGACATTCCATATCTTGTAACCATTCTGCGGGCAACCTTAGTCGCTTTCTTAATATCACTTGAAGCGCCCGTTGTAATATCGTCGAATATAATCTCCTCTGCAATACGACCACCCAGAGATACCATGATATCCTCTTTCATCTTACCCTTTGTTAAGAACATCTCGTCTTTCTCCGGCAGCGGCATAGTATATCCTGCTGCCCCGATTCCGGTTGGAATAATCGAAACCGTGTATACCGGACCTACATTTGGGAGCACATGGAATAAAATTGCATGTCCCGCCTCATGGTACGCCGTAATTTTCTTCTCTTTATCAGAAATAACGCGGCTCTTTTTCTCTGCTCCGATTCCAACTTTAATGAAAGCTTTCTTGATATCTTCCTGCTTTACAAAAACTCTTCTCTCCATAGCAGCATTGATTGCCGCCTCATTCAGGAGGTTCTCCAAATCTGCGCCCGTAAAGCCGGCAGTTGTCTGTGCGAGCTGCTCCAAATCCACGTCTTCCGCAAGCGGTTTGTTCTTGGCATGAACCTTCAGTATGTCCTTTCTACCGCCCACATCAGGTGAAACAACGCTGATTTTCCTATCGAAACGCCCCGGTCGTAAGATAGCAGGATCCAGAATATCAACACGATTGGTAGCCGCAAGCACGATAATGCCTTCGTTTACGCCAAAGCCATCCATTTCTACCAGCAACTGGTTAAGCGTCTGCTCTCTTTCATCATGTCCGCCGCCCATACCGGTTCCCCTGCGTCTCGCCACTGCATCAATTTCATCTATAAATATGATACATGGTGAATGTCTTTTCGCCTCTGCAAACATATCACGTACGCGGGATGCACCCACACCTACGAACATTTCTACGAAGTCCGAACCCGAAATACTGAAGAAAGGTACGTTTGCCTCTCCCGCAATCGCTTTTGCAAGCAGGGTTTTACCTGTACCGGGCGCACCCTCAAGCAATACGCCCTTGGGAATTCTGGCTCCTACTCTGGTAAATTTTCCAGGTTCTTTTAAAAACTCTACAATTTCTTCTAACTCTTCCTTTTCTTCTTTCAGTCCGGCAACTTCATCCAATGTAATTTTATTATCTCCCAGCGAGAGCCGTGCACGGCTCCTTCCGAAATTCATCATTCTTCCGTTGCTGTTATTTGCAGCATTCTGGGAATTGAACATTACGAAAAAGAAAACGCATATAATCGTAACAAGCAGAATCGGAAAAACGCTGTTAAGGAACCAGCTTTCTTCCGGCACTTCTTCTACGGCAGGATCTATGCCGTACCCCCTGATAAATCTCTCTATTTCCGTAACATCGGTTACATAAAGAATTTTTTCTTCTCCGGTTTTTAATGTAATCTCTACGGCCCCTGTAGGCGTTTCCTTGTTCGGACAGATTGTGACCATCGCCACATTATCATCCTTCAACTGAGTCTCAAACTCGCCTCTTGTATAATTATTTCCACGCACTTTCCATGTTCCAATCCAGACAGTAAAAAACAACAGTGCCATAATGACTATAAAATATAAATAATAACTCTTACTACTATTCTTATTCAAAGTATACCTCTTTCTCTATAATAATAAAAAATCTATTCGCTACCCTTAACACCGTACGAATCTTTATCATTAGGAATCAAATTTTACAATGCCTATATATGGCAGGTTTCTATAGCGCTGTGCATAATCCAGTCCATATCCTACAACGAACTCGTCAGGAATCGGAAATCCGATGTAATCAGCCTTAACATCCACCACCCTGCGTTCCGGCTTGTCCAGCAGCGCACAAAGTTTCACGTCAGCTGCGCCTCTGTCTTTCAATAATTCCACCAGACAACTTATCGTTCTTCCTGTATCAATTATATCTTCTACCACCAGAACATGCTTACCGACCAGACTCTCATCCAAATCTTTTAGGACTTTAACAGTTCCGCTCGACTCCGTACTGCTGCCATAGCTGGATACAGACATAAAATCAATGGTTACGGGAACCGTGATTCTCTTGGCAAGCTCACACATGAAGAAACTGCCGCCTTTTAAAATACCTATCACATGTATGCTTTTTCCGGCATATTCCTTACTGATCAGCTCTCCCAGCTCCCGAATCCGGGCGTTTACCTTTTCCTCAGATAACAAAACTTCTACTCGTTCAGCCATTATTCTCCTCCTCGCAACTGTACCTGTAAGATACGTTTCGTATTTTCATCCACCTTATAATACTGGCTTATGCGATAACCCGGTATCCACAGGATATGCGCTCCGTCTGCCAGTAAGTAAATGCGTTCCCGCTGCATTTTCGGAATTTTCTCATTAACCATGTATTCTTTTACGGTTTTTTTTTGCATGGCAGCGTTTATAGTAAGATAATCCCCTGCCTGCCTTGTTCTTAACAATAAAGTCGTAGTTATTTTATCACAATCAAACCATTTAGTATATGTTTTTTCTGGAATAATTTGACCTTTTTTATAAAAAAGCTCTTCTCTGCTTAAATATTTAAACGTCAGAACGCCAAGTTCCGGAACTGTTACTTCCCCCGGTATGGGGATTGAAATAGGCGGATATTCGGGCATATCCAATTTGCTGCGTATTATAAGCCTATCATATTCCTTATATGCTTTTAATCCATAAGGAAGTGAAATCTCTTTACAGCCGTCTTTGCCGGTCAGCTTAAGCAGCGCCTCAATATGTTCCTTTGTAATATCCTTTCTGTGAGGCGTCAACTGCTCCATACACTTTAACAGGAGCGTCTTCTGCAAATATGAATCTTCCGCACGGAAAATGTTCAGGTTCAGTGCCAGTTCGTTCTCAACAGTTCCGATAATGCATCTTTTATAAGCGGATTCTGTCTGTTTTTGCACGAAGGCTTCTGTTTCTGCCAGAATGTCCGCTGTGTCTCCCAGATGTGACGTAATATTCCTGCATATCTGTTCCTCTGCGAGCGGAATAATATGATGCCTGATCCTGTTTCTGGCATAAGCATCTTCGTTATTGGTACTGTCTATGCAGAACTCGATATTCTTTTTAGACAGATATGTCTCTATTTCTGCTCTATCCAGGCACAGCAGAGGGCGGATAACCTGTTCTCTTACCGGACGGATACTTCCAAGGCCTTTTAGCCCGCTGCCACGGAATAAGTTGAACAGCAGCGTTTCCGCCCTGTCGTTATTATTATGTGCAACCGCTATCTTATATGAGCATCCGGCTGCAGTCTGTTCCGCTATCTCTTCAAACGCCTGATAACGAAGCCTGCGCCCCGCTTCCTCAGGCGATAGCCCATTCTCTTTAGCATATCCTTTCATGTCAACTTTCTTAAGGAAAAAGGGAATTTCAAGCTTCCCACACAACTGCCGTGTATAGTCCGCATCCAGACCTGCATCCTCACGCACGCCATGATGTACATGTACCGCCGCCAATTTAAAATCCATCTCTTTTTTCAATTCCCATAATATGACAAGAAGACAGACGGAATCTGCGCCACCGGATACTCCCGTCACTATAGTATCGCCCTCGGAAATCATCTTATTTTCTTCAATATATTGTTTTACTCTCACATAAATATCTTCTGTCTTTTCCTTCATTCTAATAACCTTACACTTTTCTTATCCCTCAAATTTTAATCTACTTCCATATCCCTATGACCAGCACTGTCATATCATCCCGTACATGACCACGGCTCTGGCGAATACAATAGCCCAATATCTGATTGGCAATCTCATATGGATTTGTATTTGATATTCTTCCGATAACCTCCGGCATAAATTCCTCTCCTGCTCCCTGAGAAACAGCATCCAATATACCATCTGAAAGCATGATCACATAATCGCCATCCTGTAGCTGCCTATGCACCACCTCCGGCTCTATCTGCCCAAAAATTCCCAGCGGCAGATTCTCAGCGGACAGCCTGTCCACCATATTACCCCGCTTAATATATGTGCATGCGGCGCCCACTTTAATGAAATCGCAGCCTCCCGTATAGAGATTCAGTTCACATATATCCAGTGTGGACATATTCTGCTCCTGTTCACGTGCCGACAGCGCCCCATTGATTATCTGAATAGCCATTTCTTTACGGAATCCGGCTTCCATGAACCTCTCCATCATCTCTATTACTTTTCCGGATTCCTCGCATGCATTCTCTCCGGAACCCATGCCATCCGAAAGAATAGCTGCCACTCTGCCCTGTTCTGTTTCAAAGAAGGAATAATTATCTCCTGAAATTTTTTCAGTCTCTTTTACCGCCTTGGCAATTCCCGTTAAAATATAAAATGCCGGTTCCTCCAGAAAATGATATGTTTTCCACTCTTTTGCCATGAATAGCGGTTCATTCTTAGATGGGCGAATTCGGATATTTATTTCCACAGAGAGCATGTCCGCTACATCTGCCACAATAACACGCCCCATACGCTGCGTCTTCATCATAAGTCCCATTTCAAGGTGCCCATCATCATTTTCCACTACGAAGATTCTTTTTAATATTATCCCTGCCTCTTTCAAAGCGCGTGCTATTTTTTTGTATTTTCGTTCTCCCATAGGGCGGTAGCGGTATGTTTCCTTGGCGACATCGGACATAATAAAAGCCATTTCTTTTAAGTGATCCGCCATTAGCCCTTTATTTTCACATATTTTTTTCTTCCATAGATAATCCTGTCTGTTTTCGTCGTCAATACAAACATCATCGGTTTCTTCTTCATTATCAAAAAGTTCCGCCAAGTCCCTGAATGATTCAGCATAGCCTAAAAGCTTCTGCCTGCCATATTCCGGTATCATGGCTACTGTTCTGTCAGCCTTTCTCTCCGCCTGCCTTCTCATATCATAATATGCCTCCCTCTACACATCAAAGTTTCAATGATCAGAACTTACTCACAATAAACAAAATAAGGTGCGATTTCGCTTGCGGTGAGCACCGTTTTTGTTTATTGTGAATAAGTTCGTGACTTGTGATATTAGTTTCGCAAATGTCTATAATCAATATATGTGAGGGTTGTCCATATTATTCTAGTATTTTATTCAGCACTCTCCTTTATCAACCTGCGGGTATAAAATATAAGTTAATAAAATCAAAAAGCAGATTCAATATACGTTCGACACGCTCTTAAACCTGCTTATCTTTCATCTTTAAAAAGAATTTCTCCTTCATATACCAGACCGAGCCTATCCTTGGCAATATCCTCAACGTACTTCTTGGTCTGAGTATATTTCCCATATTCTTCTATTGCTTCGGTTCGTGCCTCCTCTGCGGCGATTTCCTGCAATAACGCTGCTTCCTTCAGTTCGTAAGCTTCTTTTTTTGCCTGAAGCTCTACACTTTTAATTGCCACCACGACCAACATCATTAATACGACTATCGTTACCAGAACCATGCCCGTTCTGTTTTGGCGCTTCTTACGATATGCTGCCTTTCGAGCCATCATGTTTCTCCAATCAGATATATACTTCCATTTTAATGTTTACATAAAACCATTTTAACCATTTTTATGCAAACCGTCAACCTATTTTTTATGAAATTTTGACATTTTTTTATTTTTTTTCTAAAAAAATTGGTGATTTTTTTCAGCTTTTTAAGCAGCCAGATAATAGGTTTTACTATAATTTGTAGTAATTTGAACAAAATACGCATTATCTTGTATATACATGTTGACATAATCTGTACAAATCTTTTACTAACCAGCCATTTATAGCAGGCCATACCAAGCATAGCACCTATTACTGTAAACCATCGCAAAATTCCGTTGTTTTCCCGATATAGCATATTAAAAACGCCGAGACCACATGCAACCCAGAAAACAAAATCCTCCAATGATATCCATATAGCTCCATGTTTTATCAATTTCCTTATAATCAAAAACCAGTCATAAACAAAAGTAATGATAACTCCCATAAAAACAGAATGCAGAAAAAAAACAGCTTCCTGTACTATATCCTGACTCATACATCACCTACTTAAATAATCTTGCCAGCAAAGATTCCCCTTTAGCGTTATATCCGGCAGTCTCCGAATAAGTAAAACTGTCTATTCTGAAGTCTATATCGACTTCTCATTTGTCCAATGACAGTCTGCTGACATGCTGTTCGT
>CAMWWS010000019.1 GCA_947178085.1 uncultured Lachnospiraceae bacterium
TCGGAAGTTAAGGAGCTGACAGAAGGATTTTTTAATGTGGCATACAAAATCAGTTTGAATGACGGTCAGAATGTGATTTTAAAAGTATCGCCCAAAAAAGAAGTACGGATTTTGGCCCATGAAAAAAATATCATGAAAAGCGAAGTGGAGGCCATGGAATTGGTAGGGGATATGCCGAAGATTCCGGTTCCCAAACTGCTTGGCTTTGATGAAAGCTGCCAAATCTGCGAATCGCCATATTTTTTTATGGAGGTGCTGCCGGGAGAAAGCTTAAATAAAGTGAAGGAAACCCTGACGCAGGAGCAGCTTCAGGATATTTATATGGAGACAGGGAGAATCATACGGCAGGTAAATGAGATAAACTGTCCTTGTTTTGGATATCCGGGGCAGCCGGAATTTCAGGGAAAAGAGTGGTTTCCGGTATTTAAAAAGATGTTAGAAGCCTGTGTCAGAGATGCTGTTTCAGGAAATGTGGATTTAAAGATACCGACAGAAAAGCTATGGCAGTTTTTGGAAAGGGATAAAGCCATATTTGAAGAAGTGACGGAACCACAGCTGGTACATTGGGATTGCTGGGATGGAAACATTTTTGTGAGAAATGGAAAAATCACAGGTATTATAGACTGGGAGCGATGCCTTTGGGCTGACCCGCTGATGGAGGTTAATTTCCGTACTTATGATGATAATACGTGGTTTCGGAAAGGATATGGTCTGGAAGAATTATCAGACATCGAATACCGCAGAGCTTTGTGGTATGACATTTATCTGATGATTATAATGTCGTCGGAATACGAATACCGGAAATATGAAACGATGGATTCATATATATGGGCAACGGGAATGTTGCAGGAGCAGTTTGGGAAATTGGGAGCTTTATAAAAATTTTTTCATACACAAAATTCATATGTAACCTGGTCATCGTATCTGTCATTATGTCCTTCATTTCGCATGATTATCGTACCACCCACAGAGCGATAAAAATTCTGTGCCGGATAATTGTGTGAATTACAATTGCAGGTAAATTTTTCAAAACCATGTATTTGGCAATACTTTCTGAGCAATGCAAATGCCTGTTTTCCAATTCCCTGATGCTGATATTCCTGACGTATATAGAGGGATTGAATATAAACAGTTTCCGTGGTCAAAAAGTTGAAATATCCTATTGGATTACCTCTATTGACTATTAGATATACATGATAGGAGATATCCTGAATACGTTTTAAATCCCGCTGTCTGTGTTCTTCATAATCGTAATTATCAATTCTTTCATCAGAATAGATTCCACGATAGGTTGTATCCCATATTTCATGACGAAGTTTAGATATGATTTCTGCTGCATACTCATTTGCTAAAACAAACTCAATCTCCATTTTTTCCATTGACAAATTACTATACCTCCAGCCTTTTTTCCGATTCAACTATTTCATGCATGTCAATAATAGCATATGATCCATGGCTGTTACAAGTAAAATAACCCTTCACAACCTGTACGAGCAGGCAGAGGAAATCGTAAATAGTGCGATGATTTATGCTTAGAGATGTGGTAGAATCATTTCAGACGATAAATTGAAAGCCTCAGAGGTAAAAATATGCGAGAAGATATTTTACAGAGTTTACAAAATGAAATATATGACAGATGCCAAAAACAAACGAATAAATTTGGAATAGGATGTTACTATCATATTGTTGCAGTAGTTAAAAATGCAGAAATTCTGGCAGAAAAATACGGAGCTGATAAAGAAATTGTTATGATTGCGGCTTGGTTACATGATATTGCTTCCATTACAGATTATAGCTTGTACGAACTTCATCATATACATGGGGCAGAAATGGCATATAGTATTTTAAAAGAATATGGCTACGATGACAAAAAAATTTCATTGGTACAAGAATGTATTAAAAATCACAGAGGTAGTGTAAATTTTGAAAAAAAGAGCCTTGAAGAATTATGTGTTGCTGATGCCGATGCCATCTCACATTTTGACAGTGTACCTGGTTTATTGTATTTAGCCTACGTTCAGAAAGGCATGGAAATTGAAGCTGGTAAGGAATTTGTAAAAGATAAATTAACAAGAAGTTTTCAAAAATTATCTACAGAAAGTAAAAAATACTATCAAAATAAATTTGAAAAGGTCATGGAAGTCCTAAATTGACAACTTATAATTCGTTTATTATTCCGACACCTTCCATTTCCCGTAAAGTTTGCAAATATGCATTTTTGTTGACACCCTTCGGTATTCTGAAGGTGGTCATAATCTGAAAATATTGTCCTTTTGCCTTTGGCTTGTCCACCACAAAGGTATCGATAAAGCACTGGTCTTCATTCAGCTTTTGGGTGATATTCGTAATATCTTTTCCGCTGGTTGCCTCAATATATAGCGTCATGTATCTTGAATGTTTATATACCTTGCTTTCGATATACGGAACAAAATGTACCCCTGCAAGCCAGAGTACGGTCAATATGACAGCACCGTCGATAAATCCGATTCCTACCGCCAGACCGACACAGGCACAGGTCCAGATGCTCGCGGCGAAAGTAAGCCCCTTTATCCGGTGACCGGACACAAGGATAGAGCCGGCACCCAAAAACCCCACGCCGCTGATGGCCTGCGCGGCAATTCTGGAGATATCAAGCCGCCCCGGATAAAGCGCCTCAAGGTACTGTTCTAAAAGCATTATCATTGTAGCTCCAAGGCATACGGTAATTATGGTCCGCACACCGCCACCGCGGCGCTTTGCACCTCTGTCGATGCCGATTACCGTACCGAGCACAAGGGATACGGCCATACGAATCATGATGCTGCTCCATGTCCAATCTGAAAAGGAAAGAGTAAACATATCGAATACCTCGCTGATTGTAACGAATTTTATGGGGTCAATTTTATTATAAGAAATTATTCTAACGTTGTAAATATGCGGATCATATTACTTTCAGGGCTGAGCAAATTTGAATTACATTGACATAGAAGTCGGTTTCTTTTAGAATTAGCATATAAGTCAGATATATGAATGACTATGGCGGTCAATGGTTTTGATTCATTGAGTAGAAGTCAATTCCCCGTTTCAGAAGGAGATTGAAATGAGAAAATTAGCTATAAATTTAGCATTAGCACTGGCATTAACATTAGCCCTATATGGCTGCGGTAACACATCAGGTTTAGAAAGTATAGATGAAAACGAAGATGAAAATGTAAATGGAAATACAAACGTAAATGTAATTATAAACGAAACTATAAATGAAAATTCAAATGCCATCACTGGCATTTCCTTAGCTGACAGCAACGAATCCCGAAACGAAAACGCGGTAAGCCCGTCAATAACAGAAGCAATACAGGGAGGTCCATATGGAAGGATTTCCGTATCGTTACCTGACGGCTGGAGCTACGAAGCGTGTCCGATTGACAGTGATGCTTTGATTAATGGCATGTACGGAATCCATTTATATCCTGAAGGTAAGACCAACGGTTATATTGAGCTTGCTTATGTAGAGTTTTTCGGTGTATGCGGAACAGGGCTTGAAACGGAAAAAGCAACTATTGCGGGAGACTCTGCCAATGTTGGAACTTATGATAATCATGAATATTGGGATTTTATTTCATTTAAGGGTGAAAATGAAGGTATTGTTGCACTGACATATTGCGTGGATGATTGGTGGAGTGAGTACGGCAATCAGACTTTGGATATCCTTGATACTCTGTCATATGACAAGGATATAAAAGAAGGCAGTGCATATGTTTACAGTGAGGAATCACAGATAGAAGAGATTGGTCTGTCTTTATCTTTGAAAAATATATCTTCTACAGGAGCGACCCTTGTTTTTAGAATATATGATGAAAATGCTCCGACCGGAGAGCTTGACTGTGGGGAAGATTTCACTATTGAGATGCAAAAAAATGGTAAATGGGAAGAAGTTCCGATTCCTATAGAAGGGAATTATGCGTTTCATGACGTGGCCTATGTGATTAAAGGAGATAAAGCAGAAATGGATATGGAATGGAAATGGATATATGGAGAACTTGAACCGGGCGAGTACAGGATAAAAAAGAGCGTTGATGATTTTAGAGCGAGTGGAGATTATGACGAATATACAGTTTATGCGCAATTTATCCTGAATTGATTTAAGATAAATGGGTATATATTGCTTCGAGAACCAATTTGGTAGCTTGATTAATAAAGGTAGCATATTCATCTTTTGACATACCGATATAAGGATATTTGCCTGATTCCTTCTTAGGTCTATACCCCATTATATTTATTTTACGGACAATTGACCCATTTGGTAAATAGTCGATATAATCAGGAAATGATTTGAGTCCCAGTATTTCTGTAAGATATCCGGATTGAGGATGCTTCTCCAGATATTCATTTTCAATGGAATAAATGTCCTTCATTCTATCTTCTTTATTGATAAGGAGTTTAACCGAATCCCAGTTTTTCGGCATTCCATCCGCTTTTATGCTTGATTCGGCATGATTTTCGATTCTGTCCCAGACTGCTTCAATTCTTTTATTGTCACGAATGTATCTTTGAAATTCTGCATCCGTTATTAAATGTGCATAATATCCCCATAGAAAAGATTTCTCTTGAATTGAACTTATTTTATGCTTTCTTCTTTCTATATATTCTTCATAAAATTTATCGCAGTCCGAAGCGGTTTTTCTCTCGCCGCTCATCCAGTGTGTCACTTCACGAGATGGCGTGAAGTGTGTCCAATCTTCATTTTCAACATTACAATCCGGCGCAATATTACCTACACAAAATTCATGTCTGCAAAGAGTGGGTATTTTTTCAAGCACGTTGTCTGCGATAATTAAATGTGTAACCCATGTTGCCATCCTGTAATTCCTCCTGACGAATTAAGCCGGAATTGCTATAAAACCAACAATTTGTTCAGCTTTAAAAACTGAAATTTACCGTACATAACGGTAGTACCTAAAGCCGTCTTCTTCTCTTACATAGTGAAAGCCAACCTTTTCAAGCACATGCTGACTCCGTGTGTTTTTTATAATTGTGTCTGCGTTAACCGCTGCCATTCCCAAAGTATCAAAAGCATACTGTAGTGCTAACCGTTCAGCACAAGTTCCATATCCATGCCCTTTCACAGTGTCGTTTTTCATATGAATGCTTAAGGTGCATTCTTTATTTTCCCAATCTATCTGCTTTAGTTGAAGTTCACCTATGGGTATACCATCTTTCATAATGGCAAATATGACACGGGATGGATTTTGCTTGGATTCAAAATATCTGTCTACTGAGTTTTCGTCATATTGGTATACGGTAAAAAGCTCCATGTCCATATATATGGCAGGGTCATTTTCCCAGCCTTGATATAATTCATGACAAAGTTCTCTGGTCATAATGCATAGAGATATTTCTTTCATAAATGCCTCTTCAAATCTCGATTTTGCAGATACAATTATAGCCTGCTTTAAACAAGTCTACAATATGTATCTTTTAAATATGCAATGGGTATGATATAATTATTACGAAAAAGTGGTCATCTGGTCAAAATATCGGAGGTATTTATGAATATTGCAAGAGATTTTTATTTAGAACAGATTAAGTTGCGTGAAAGAAATGGTATGATCAAAGTTATTACAGGTGTAAGAAGATGTGGCAAATCATATCTTATTTTTAAATTATTTAAAGAATCATTATTAGAAAGAAATGTACCGGAGAATCATATCATAGCAATTGCTTTAGATGGAATCGAAAATGAAGAATTAAGAGATCCGCATAAGTTATATGAGAATATTAAAAATTCATTAGTTGACGAAAAACAATATTATATACTTTTAGATGAAATCCAGTATGTTGATCGTTTTCATGAAGTTATGAATAGCCTGCTTAGAATAGAAAATGTAGATGTATATGTAACAGGAAGTAATTCAAAATTTCTTTCTTCCGATATATTGACGGAATTTAGGGGGAGAGGTGATGAAATAAGGGTATATCCGCTTTCGTTTTCTGAATATCTTTCTGCTTTTGACGGAACAGAAGAAGATGCATGGTTAGAATATATGACTTATGGCGGTTTACCAAGGATTTTATCAATGCAGACAGATGAACAAAAAAGTAAGTATTTGACAGATTTATTTGAAGAGACATATCTTAAGGATATTATTGAACGTAATAATATTAGAAATATTGCTGAACTAGGAGAATTAGTGAATATCATTGCATCGGCTGTAGGCTCGCTTACGAATCCAAAAAAGCTTGAAAACACATTTAAAATTATTGACAGAAGTGATATCACAGATAAAACAATAAAAAACTATTTGGATTATTTAAAAGCAGCTTTTTTAATTGACACAGCGATCAGATATGATATTAAGGGTAAGAAATATATAAATACGCCGATGAAAATCTATTTTACAGATTTGGGTCTGAGAAATGCGAGACTGGGATTCAGGCAGATTGAAGAAACGAATTTAATGGAGAATATTATATATAATGAACTAAAAAGAAGAGGATTTAATGTTGATGTTGGATTGATAGAAATACGGGAAGATATTGACGGAAAACGTGTGCGTAAGCAGTTGGAAGTGGATTTTATTGCATACAAAGGAAATAATAAGTACTATATCCAGTCTGCGTTTTCTATACCGGATGAGGAAAAAAAGAGACAGGAAGAACGACCATTATTGAACATTCCGGATTCCTTTAAGAAAATAGTTGTTGTAGGGAATTACATTAAATTAAAAAGGGATGATATGGGAATAACGACAATGAGTATAAGAGAATTTTTAAAAAAAGAAAACAGTTTGAATTTGTAGTTTTTACTGAGAAAAGTACTCACTGCTTACCGACATTGAATCTAGACAACCTTTGTTTTTTTCAGTATAATAACAGAAAATTTACTTCGTAAATTATCTGTAGAAAAATAAGAAGGTAGATTGTAGCTGCGAAAGGAGCATAGTTTTTATATGAAAGTCGTATTGCAGAACCTGACGAAAAAATTTCCGAACCGTGACAGGAAGAATCATGATGATGTGATTGCTGTCAATGATTTTACTTTTGAAATCCCAGATGGTAAACTGATCGGTCTGCTCGGACCCTCCGGTTGTGGTAAGAGTACGACGCTCAATCTGATAAGCGGTCTTACGAAGCCAACTGACGGCAGAATCTTTTTCGGAGATGATGACGTAACAGACTTACCTCCGGAAAACAGGGGAATCGGTCTGGTGTTCCAAAACTATGCGCTTTATCCGCATCTTAATGTTAAACAGAATATTATGTTCCCTCTGCAGAACCTTAAGGGAAAAGATAAGCTTTCAAAAGCGGAAATGCTTGAAAAAGCTTATGAAGCAGCAAAACTTGTTCAGATTGACGGACTGATGGAGCGTAAGCCCGGAGAACTTTCCGGCGGTCAGCAGCAGCGTGTGGCGATAGCCCGTGCTCTGGTGAAAATGCCGCGTGTGCTTCTTCTGGATGAGCCGCTTTCCAATCTGGATGCGCGTCTGAGGTTACAGACGAGGGAAGAAATCAGGAGGATACAGCGAGAGACGAAGATTACCACCATATTCGTAACGCATGATCAGGAAGAGGCAATGAGTATTTCTGACATGATTGTCGTTATGAAAGACGGCATAGTGCAGCAAATCGGCGCGCCACAGGAAGTCTATGACAATCCTGCGAATCTGTTTGTTGCCAGATTCCTTGGAACTCCTCCGATAAATGTATTTAACGGACAGATTAAAGATAACAGATTATATATTGGAGAAGATGCCGTGCTGGATGTAAAGGGCGTTTCCGATAAGGAAGTATATGTAGGTATCAGACCTGAGGGCTTTATCCTTAAAGATGACGGAGCGTTTGTCTGTGATTTAAGAGGCGTGGAAGTAATGGGGCGTGATATCAGCGTACTTTCCGCTAACGAGGCATCATTGAATCCGACTGTTCGTTCCATAATCGGTACGGAAAACAAGGTTGATACTGATAAAAACGTTGTCAGATTTGATTTGAAACCATATAAGGTGTTCATTTTTGATAAGGAAACGGAAGAAAGAATATATTTCTAAAGCATGCAGGCAGAGAGAAAGTTTCTGTATAAATTAATGTGTAAGGGAAGGCATAGCTATAAATTATGAAAGATAAAAAATTTAGTTTAGGCGGCTTAAAAGGCTGGCTGTATCTTTTACCGGCGATTCTTTTTCTGGGGTTCTTTATGGTATACCCGTTGATTGACGTGTTCGTTTATTCATTTGAAGAGGGATATAATTCCGCGTCTCAGACATATTTCGGAACCGGTTGGTACAATTATTCATATGTTCTGCATGACCATTACTTTTTACAGGCTGTAAAGAACACCTTCATATTAGTAGTCATTACCGTACCGCTGTCTACGGGGATTGCGCTGCTTATTTCCGTGGCGCTCAGTTCCATTAAACCTCTCAGAAACCTGTTCCAGACAGTGTATTTTCTTCCATATGTAACAAATACTTTGGCTGTCGGACTGGTGTTTATGATTCTGTTTAAAAAGACCGCATACTCTGACGGACTTATTAATCTTCTTATTACATGGTTCGGCGGAAAGAGCGTAGATTTTATCGATGGGCCGTACTGGGCAAAAATGTTCGTACTGTGCTTCTATACAATCTGGGTAGTTATGCCGTTCAAGATTCTGATTCTGACCAGCGCGCTTTCGTCCGTAAATGAGGAGTATTATAAAGCGGCAAAAGTTGACGGCACCTCAAAATTCAGGACCTTCGTGAGAATCACGCTTCCGATGATATCCCCCATGATATTTTATCTGATTATCACCGGATTTATCGGAGCTTTCAAAGCATACAGCGATGCAGTAGCCCTCTTTGGCACTAACTTAAATGCAGCAGAAATGAATACTATCGTCGGGTACGTTTATGATATGCTGTACGGCGACAGCGGCGGCTATCCGTCATACGCTTCGGCAGCAGCGATAATATTATTTACAATAGTACTAACAATAACATGTATAAATTTGTTGGTTAGTAAGAAGAACGTGCATTATTAACTAATTGCAAAACTTACTATTTCAATAACGTAGTTGTACAATATATACAAAACATAAGCAGGTGCTCTGCCGCCGTCGGTACTTAGCGAGGTTCTTTCGAGCTTAGTACCGCTACTGGCGGCAATGCAGCGCAAGCGTGCCTGCGTTGATTTGTATATATTGTACAACGGACGTCTTGAAAACACCGTTTCACAATTGATTAACGTGCATTATCAGGAAGGAGCATTATTAATAATGTCTGATTACAGCAAAATAGAAAAATCCGCTCGAACGCGTAAAACAGTAATGAACACGCTCACCTACACCCTTTTAGTTTTCTGGGCCATAATAGTCCTTTTCCCCTTTTACTGGATGCTTCTTACATCAGTAAAGGGCTACGGTGAGTACAATTCAGAGCATATTCCCAAGTTCTTCACTACATCGCCGACGTTTCAGAACTATATTGACGCCTTCACTACAGTGTCGCTCGGCAGATATTTTGCGAATACAGCCATTTTCACCATTATTACCACAGCTATAATGTTAGTTGTGATAACCCTTGCTGCATTTGCCTTTGCAAGGTTGGATTTCAGAGGGAAAAACGTCGCATTTGTTATTTTCCTTTCACTTATGATGATACCGAATGAATTAGTGGTTATCACCAATTTTGTGACGATTACGGATTTAAATTTGCGCAATACGTTTCCGGGGCTTATACTGCCCTCTGTTACGTCTGTCTTTTATATTTATCTGTTGAAGGAGAATTTTGAGCAGATACCTGACACTCTGTATTATGCGGCAAAAGTCGATGGTACGTCGGATTTAAAATATCTTCTTAAGGTAATGATACCGATATCAAGACCTACGCTTATAACTATAACTATATTGAAAGTAATTGAATGCTGGAACTCATATGTGTGGCCGAGGCTGATTACTGATGACGAGAACTATTATCTTGTTTCAAACGGAATCCAGGAGATAAGAGAGAACGGATTCGGGCGTGAGAATATTCCTGCGATGATGGCGGCCGTAGTGGTAATCTCTGTGCCTCTTATCGTTATTTTTCTGATATTCAGGGGAAAAGTCATGGAAGGTGTATCAAGAGGAGGAACCAAAGGATGATTGGGACATGGAAGAAACGTATCGTACAAAATAATGCCATATCGCGCTTCATGCTTACCATAATTGCCATAATCATTCCGTTTATGCTTACCGGCTGCCACGGCTCAAAAGGTATGGACGAATTTGTAATTCCCGATGAGTTTGACACATCAAGAGAATATGAGATTACATTCTGGGCAAAGAATGATACCAATAAGACCCAGACCGACATATATGCTAAAGCAATTAATGATTTTGAATCGCTGTATCCGAATATTAAGGTGACTCTTCGTCTGTACACGGATTACGGCAGAATATATAATGACGTAATAACGAATATTTCAACCAATACAACCCCTAATGTCTGCATAACCTATCCCGACCATATAGCTACGTATCTGACGGGAATTAACCTTGTAGTTCCGCTTGAGGAATTGTTCGACGATACGAAGTACGGTCTTGGCGGGAGTGAGGTTAAGTTTGACTCGCCTACGTACAGCGAGATTATTCCGCAGTTTCTAGAGGAATGCTCATTCGGGGGACATTACTATGCGCTTCCCTATATGCGTTCGACGGAGTGCTGCTATGTAAACAAAACTTATGTGGAGAAGCTGGGATATACTCTGCCGGATGCGCTTACTTGGGATTTTGTATGGGAGGTTTCCGAGGCAGCTATGGCGAAGGATGCAGATGGTAATTATCTGGTAAACGGACAGAAGGTCATGATTCCTTTCATCTATAAATCGACAGATAATATGATGATTCAGATGCTTAAGCAAAAAGATGCAGGATACTCCACATCTGACGGAGAAATTCTGCTCTTTAATGATACTACAAAGGAATTTCTGTATACGATAGCGGAGCACACAAAAAGCGGTGCGTTCTCTACGTTTAAGATTTCCAGCTATCCGGCCAATTTCTTGAATGCAGGACAGTGTATATTTGCAGTCGATTCTACGGCAGGCGCCACATGGATGGGCATGAATGCTCCGCTCCTCGATATCAGCGAAGACCAACTGGTGGAATTCGAGACAGAAGTCATGACTATACCGCAGTTTGATACGGACAACCCGAAGATGATATCACAGGGACCTTCCGTCTGCGTTTTTAATAAAGACGACCCGCAGGAAGTTCTGGCTTCATGGCTTTTTACCCAATATCTGCTGACCAATGAGGTACAGATAGCGTATTCCGAAACGGAAGGATATGTGCCTGTAACTTCAAAGGCGCGTGAATCAGCGGAATATCAGGATTATCTGTCAAGATGCGGCGAAGATAATTCCAAATATTATGATATCAAACTTAAGGCAGCGGGGATTCTGCTAAACAATACCGATAATACATTTGTCACGCCGGTATTCAACGGCTCGGCGTCGCTTCGTGACGCTGCCGGTCAGCTTATTGAGGAAACCGCGAAATCCATAAGAAGAGGACAGACGGTTGATGATGCATACATGGAGAAGTTGTATGACAATATTACGTCATTAAAGCGTCTCGATAATATAGAGGGGCAGAACAGAATGGCAGGTCAGAGTGAAGCTGAGCTTGGAAAACTGCCGGGGACGGCGGTTGCGTTGTTAGCAGGATTGGCTGCGGCTTGGGTTCTGATTATTCTTTATGCGGTTATACAGATGGTGAAGAGGTCAAATACTCTAAATAATTGATACCATAGTATTTTGATAGTAAAAAGAACAAAAAGGAGAATTTCACAATGCAGACAGATAACACAAATAAGGGATTAAATTTGTTAAAAAAAGGGCAAAAAGGAATATTGCACGCAGTTTTCAGTCGTTTTGGACTGTTGCTGCTTTTATTGGTAGTGCAGTTTCTTATTCTGTTTGGAATTTTTCTGCGATTCAAGGAATTTCTGCCTCATATCTATGGCGGAACGGCTTTGTTTTCCCTTATTATGGTCGTTTATCTTTTAAACAGCAAAATTAATTCTACGGCAAAGATCACATGGCTGATTGTCATTATGCTGCTTCCGGTGTTCGGACTGCTTCTGTTTTTATATACGCAGAGCGATATAGGGCATAGGGCGCTTAAAGCGCGTATGAATCAGATAATTAACGATACAAAAGAAAAAATTCCGCAATCTCCTGATGTAATGGACGAGCTTACAAAAGAAAATCCGGGAGCAGCAACGTTGGCACATTATATTCATAGAAGCGGCTGCCATCCGGTATATGAAAAGAGTGCAGTGACTTTTTTCCCGTTGGGAGAGAATAAATTTGAAGAAATGTTAAATCAGCTTAAGCAGGCGAAGCATTTTATTTTCATGGAATATTTTATTATTGATGAAGGTCTGATGTGGGGTAAAATCCTTGAAATACTATCCCAAAAAGCGGCGGAGGGCGTGGATGTGAGAGTAATGTATGACGGTACCTGCGAGTTTGCGCTTTTACCACGTGACTACCCGAAACGATTAAATAAGCTGGGAATCCAATGTAAAGTATTTTCACCGGTATCGCCTTTTGTTTCCACGCACTATAATTTCCGCGACCATAGAAAAATTCTAGTTATTGACGGACATACGGCTTTTAACGGAGGCGTAAATCTTGCGGACGAATATATTAATCAAAAAGTTTGTTTCGGACATTGGAAAGATACGGCAGTTATGATAAAAGGTGAAGCCGTAAAAAGTTTTACTCTGATGTTTTTACAGATGTGGGGAATCAACGAAAAAGAGACTGACTATGACCGTTTTCTGTCTTTCCCAACCTATCCGTCTGAAAAATCAAACGGTTTTGTCATTCCTTATGGCGACTGTCCGCTGGATGATGATAAACTGGGCGAAAGAGTGTATATGGATATTTTAAACCGTTCGCTTAAGTATGTGCACATAATGACTCCTTATCTGATTCTGGACGGAGAACTGGAAGCTGCCTTAAAATTTGCGGCGGAGCGAGGCGTGGAAGTAGCGTTGATACTGCCGGGGATTCCGGATAAGAGGGTGCCTTATGCTTTAGCAAAGACTCATTATGCATCGCTTTTAGCGTCAGGAGTCAAAATATATGAATATACACCGGGATTTGTCCATGCAAAATTATGTATCAGCGATACAAGGGAAGCGGTAGTCGGAACCATCAATATGGATTACCGCAGTTTGTACCACCACTTTGAATGCGCTACATATATGTATCATACGGATTGTATTCCTGATATGGAAGCTGATTTCCGGAATACGCTGGCAAAATGCAGACAGGTTTCAAAGGATTCACTGCGAAAGGAAAGCCTGTCATTGAAGCTGACGGGGTATTTGATGAAAGTTGTGGCGCCGTTGCTGTAAGAAGAAGCAGACGCTGCTGTAGGAAAATCAGATTCAGTTGACATATTGAGATTTTCGTGTATAATTATCTCGATGTTTATCAATGGCTTTAAAACTACATATTCAAAGCTCTTAAGGAGGAGAAAAATGAAAAAAATTGCATCATTACTTTTAATTGCAGTACTTGTGTCTGCATGTGCCGGCTGTGGTAATGCTGGTAAGGATTCGGATAAAAAATCCGAAGGCGTTATGACTTATGCTGAGTATGCTGCCGCAGACCTTGAATCGCAAGTCGTAGTTGAGACTTATGTACAGGCTAAGCAGGCATGGTGGGAAGATAAGGCTACTGTGTATACACAGGATAAAGACGGCGCTTATTTCCTGTATGAAATGGCATGTTCTGAAGAAGACTATGCGAAATTAACACCCGGAACCAAGATTAAAGTTACAGGTTATAAAGGAGAGTGGTCCGGTGAAGTTGAGATTAAAGACGCAACATTTGAAATTGAGAACGGAAGCTATATTGCAGAAGCTATGGATGTTACTTCACTTCTCGGTACTGATGATTTAATCAACCATCAGAATAAATTTGTATCTTTTAAAGGTATGACGGTTGAAGCTACTAAAGATGCTGATGGAAATGATGTAGCATTCTTGTATAACTGGGATGGCTCAGGTCAGGACGGCAACGATTTATACTTCAACGTTTCCGTAAACGGAGAAACATATACCTTCACTGTAGAATCTTATCTTTGCGATAATACAACTGATGTTTACTCAGCTGTTAAGGCGTTAAATATCGGCGATAAGATTGATATGGAAGGATTCCTGTATTGGTATAACGGAGTTAACCCGCATATTACTTCCGTAAAAGCAGCAAACTAATTTATTATTTTTATATATTAAATTGTTAGATTTACTTCAATAACCAGAACTTAGGAAAAATAAAAAGAAACGGTGCGATTTCGCTTGCGGCGAGCACCGTTTCTTTTTATTTTTCTTAAGTTCGTCACTTGATACTATTTTGTTATTACAGTTCGCCCTTCCTGAGCGATTCCGATATAGGTTTTTCCTGTGTTAAGCTGAATTTCATTTCCGTTATCGTCATAGTATTTCGTAGGAGAATAATCGGAAGCTTTCTTCCATGTAATGTGAATTCCTCTACCCTGTGTGAAATAATATCCATCGCCGGTATTATCTATTATCTGGAAAGCAAGATAACCCTTGGTATCACGTACTGCCCACTTGGTATTCTGGATAATTACATTGCTGAAAGTAAGCTGCTGTTTGTTAAGACCATCGGTCTGAGCTTTTCCGTGGAGACTCTTATAGTAAAGACCTGTCTCGGCATTGTAGGTAAAGCTGCTCTTCGTATATGTAAAAATCTTGGACAAATCAATCACATTAGCGGTAATTGCACCGGGATACTGACTGAGTGTGTTTACACCTGAAGAAAATGTAAAATGTGAAGCGTTGTAGTATTCAGGTCTGACTGCAAGTGAATAGCCTAAAGAAGCACAGGCTTTGGTAATTCCGTCAGCACTTATATATGCGTTATGAGGCGCTTTTCTGTCAGTTGAACGGAAGAAGTAACCTGAACCCGGCATACTTCCGCCGCCGCCGTACTCATAAGTTCCGGACAGATTATTGATATCCGGTGCAGTGATACGGTCAGCCATATAGTAGACGCCGCCGAAATGAATCAGGATAGGATCCCATTCTGTGGCAATCGGGATATAATAGTCACGGCAGCTTCTGATGTTACCGATTTTGTTAAGTCCCTGCCAGTTATCAATAATTGCCAATTGACGGGAAATTTCACCTTCCTCCATGATTTCATAGAGAATCTTGGCATTGCTGATTCCGTAAGATGGCTGTGCTGTCTTATCGGTAGGCATCATGATTGCGATAGGACGCACTCCTGCCTGTTCTGCCGGTATTAACTCGTTGGTATAGACACTGTGAACCTGAGTGCCTGCCGGAAGTCCTGAAGCCAGTACCTGATTAGTACACATGAATGACGGCGATGCAACAACAGCAGCCGCACAAAGGCACAGCGTGGCAAAGGCAGCAGAAAACTTTTTAATTAATGTTTTGGTTTTCATTTTGTAAGCTCCTTTCAATTAATTTAATGTTTTAGGATACTGATTATTGTACCCCATTTGTGCAGTGTGAGTCAATGGTATTATAAATTGATTTTTCGCATTGGAATTAATTGGTTATGATATTGGTTTTCTCAGCGGACATTTTGACATGCTGATTTTGTCCTTTAAAACATTTAAGCCGCAATCACTAAGGTAATCCTGAAGTATAGGAAGGGATTGGGTCGAGGTTGGTCCTATGATTATCTCTCCGACTAAATCTGACAGATGCATATTCAGCCTGCCGCACATTCTGTTCAAATCAAGCGGATAGTACTTTTTAATTCTGCCAACTGCCACATGATATCTGGGCTCTATTGCAAATTCATTTGAAATAAAAGGTGAAACTACTAATCGGAATTCCTTTTCGCTTGCAAAAGAAGGATGCTTGAATGCCGCTGACTGCACCCATGCTTCATTCATCAAGGTCTGAAGTTCGGGCATATCTTCTGAAAATACTTCTGTTCTTTTTATAAGTTCATAGAATTCGTCTGCAAGGCGGTGTTCCCTCATATCCTCCTGATAATATACTTCCTGAAGGGATATAGCGCCGCCTATCATCTTCTGCATGAGCT
>CAMWWS010000020.1 GCA_947178085.1 uncultured Lachnospiraceae bacterium
GTGCCATTTGACAGTACCCAGAGGAATATTTAGTTCCCGCGCAATATCTGCCTGTCTGTGATTCTCAAAATAATACGCAATCACAATTCTTCTTTGCAGTTTCGAAAGGTAGGCGATTTCACTCCGGAGACGTTGGATTAATTCTGTGTTATCGCCGGAGTCAATCTCAGAATACGGATCCGCTATCAGCTCCGCGACTTCATCAATCGAAACACCGACCATACTTTTCGCAGAGTCGCGGTAATAATTACTGAGTGCATTATGGGCAACGGTCCATATAAATTTACCCATGTCAGCAACATCATCCTTAATAAGAAGAGCATGGAATGCCCTTGTCGCAATCTCCTGCGCCAAATCCTCTGCATCATGGATACTTTTACACCTTTTCAAAGCAAAACCGAATATTGGTTTCAGATATTCAGTTATGGTTTTCTCTACGTCCTGTCTGTTCACTTGTTTGTACCTCATTGAAAGCTTTCACCAATATAGACACTGAAATCTGAAAGGGTTGGTGCTTTTTTATAATTTATATAAAAAAGATAGCAACAGCGGAATATGAGAAAAGGAGCCTTCAATCCTATACTTTAACCTACCGTCTTCCTCTTTCACAGTCAGCGGCAAGCCTTTCAGAATATTTTCGACATCTACGCTCTTAAGATGCGCCGCATCAGCTATCTCATCAATCGTTGCATAGTAATCGAAATCTGCATTCGTCAAACCGTACAAAGCATACATTACTTTCAGCACACTCAAATCTGAAAATTTCTCCAATGTGATGTTAATATCTCGCAACTGAACTCCATTCGGTGAAACATATCCTTTACCCAGAGAAAAGAATATGCAGTTATCCTTTCTGGCAGTGCTGCCCTCCGGTTCAGAACAGGCAGAGAATCCCCAAGAGGAAACTTCATCAAGCGAATAATCCTTTTCTTTCCATGGAACTCTTTTCTTGTATCCATCTGTTGAGGCCGCTTCATGCAAAAGAGCTGCGATACGATATGCATTTTCAAATGCATTCTTTTCAGGCAGCGCAGAGAAATAATCCTTAAGCTTAAGACAAATATCGCCCAAGCCATCCGCGGCTTTATACCCGAGTAGTTCGTCTACGGAAACATCAAAAAATCTCGCTATATCCGGTAGAATCTGTATATCAGGGCAGCACTGCGCCGACTCCCATTTGGATACAGCCTGGTTAGTTACTCCGAGCGCATTTGCAAGTTCTTCCTGTGTAAGTCCTTTCTGCTTTCTAAGGAAAGCAATCTGCTCGTTAACTTTAATTGCAGTCATATAAATTACCTCACTTTTAATTTTATATAGCCGGCTATAACTATATTTTACGGATATTCGGCTTTTAAAACAATAACGCACCGGTTTGATGAGTGTACTATCCGTCCAACCGCAGGTTGGATAGTTTATTGTAACATTTTGACCATGACTATAAAAATAAGGCATACCGGACTATAACACCAGATATGCCTTATCATATCAATCTTTATTAACAAATAGCAGAATCACTCATTATTATTCTACTGCCCCTATTATCTCGTGGATATCTTCTATACTGTTACTACGCATGTAAGCCTCTATGCCCTCAATGATTTCTATCGTTGCATATGGATTGACAAAGTTCATGGCACCTACTGCTATAGCTGAAGCCCCTGCTAACAGAAACTCAATTGCATCCTCCGCGTTCGCAATACCGCCCATGCCTATAATCGGAATATTTACAGCATGCGCTGCCTGATATACCATTCTGACTGCTACCGGCTTAATTGCAGGACCTGACAAACCGCCGGTTTTATTGGCAAGTACAAATTTTCTTTTATGAATGTCAATTTTCATTCCCGTTATGGTATTTATCATTGAAAGCGCATCCGCACCTGCCGCCTCTGCCGCTTTCGCCATTTCCGTAATATCCGTTACGTTCGGACTGAGCTTCATAATGACAGGCTGCTTGGCATGCTTTTTTATCTGTGATGTAATATCATACAGGCAGTCTGCCTTTTGTCCGAAGGCTATGGCTCCTTCCTTTACGTTCGGACATGACACATTAATTTCCAGCAAATCAACCGGCTCATCTGCAAGTCTGTCTACCACTTCCAGATAATCTTCCACTGTCTTGCCGCATACATTAACTATGACACGCGTATCATAATTTTTCAAAAAGGGAATATCCCTTTCCACGAAAACATCAATGCCCGGATTCTGCAAGCCTATAGCATTAAGCATTCCTCCATACACTTCCGCTACGCGTGGCGTCGGATTGCCCGACCATGGCACATTGGCGACGCCTTTGGTCACTACTGCTCCCAATCTGTTTAAATCCACAAAATCACTATATTCCATTCCGGAACCAAAGGTTCCTGACGCCGTCATAACCGGATTTTTCAGTGTAACTCCTGCAATTGTAACTTTAGTATTCATCAGATATCCACCTCGTTTGCTTCAAATACCGGACCGTCCGTACAAATACGCGCATTATGCACGTGAGAATGGTGGTCCACTTCCTTTGTTTTACATACGCAGCCCAGACACGCCCCTACGCCGCATGCCATTCGCTCTTCCAAAGAAATATATGCTTCAATTCCATTATCGGCTGCATACTGCTTAATTGCACGTAACATCGGCATCGGACCGCATGCCATGATTACATCCGCATTAAGCCCGTTCTCCTTAATGGCGTCCATAACATTTCCCCTGCTGCCCACGCTGCCGTCTTCCGTGGCAATATAGACATTTCCGCAATGTCCTAAATCTTCCTTCAGGAATAAATCATTATTCCGATATCCAAGAATAATCTGCTTTTCGGCATCCAATTCTTTAGCAAGCTGTAACAACGGCGGAATACCAATCCCGCCGCCCATCAGGAATACTCTCTTACCATCACCCTTCTCAAGCGGAAATCCATTCCCTAATATACCCAGAATATCTACATTATCACCCGCGCGGTAAGAAGAAAACTCCCCGGTTCCCTTACCTGCTACCCGGTATACCAGACGCAGCCTTCCCTTCTCCTTATCCACCTCGCATATACTTATGGGCCGCGGAAGAAGCGTCGCCGCATTCTTAGGATAAACTGCCACAAACTGCCCCGGATGCGCATCTAAAGCCAATTCTGTCTCCAACCATAAATCATAGATATTCTCTGCGATTTCCTTTTGCGACACTACTGTCGTTTTAACTTTCTTCTTCTGTGCCATGTTGATTCCTTTCTGCTATATCATTTATTTAGATAATTACAAAACTCTATCTCAATAACCAGAACTTGGACTAAATAAACAAAAATGGGGCGTCTCTGCTCCGCAATGAGCCACATTTTTGTTTATTTTGTTCAAGTTCGTGACCCGCGATAACATTTTGAAATCACCTAATATCATGCCTTATATACAATCTTCCCATCACATATAGTATAGACCACAACTCCCGGCAGCCATTCTCCGACAAACGGCGAATTGCACGACTTAGAGATAAATCCATCCTTTGTCACCTGCCACTTGGCATCTTTATCAAAGATAACCAAATCAGCCGGTCCGCCCTCCGCTATATAACCTGCATCCAGATGATAAAATTCCGCAGGCGCCGTACTCATTTTCCGAAGCAGTTCAGTCATCGAAAGATATCCCGGCATTACCAGTTCCCTGATTCCGAGCGATAATGAGGTTTCCAATCCGATGATTCCGCTTGGCGCTTCTGTAATCGGTTTTTCCTTTTCTTCCATGCTGTGAGGCGCATGGTCAGTAGCTATCATATCTATCGTACCATCGCGCAGGCCTTCTATAATTGCCATCCTGTCAGCTTCTTCCCTGAGCGGTGGATTCATTTTTGCCAATGTACCATGTTTTCTGACAGCTTCCTGCGTCAGGGTAAAATGATGCGGCGTAGCTTCAGCAAAAATATGACCACTTTTCTTTTTTATCTGTCTGATAAGCTCTACAGCTTCTTTCGTACTGATGTGTTGAATTGATAAATCTGACTCTTCCTCAGCCGCTATTTCAATATCACGCTTTACCATATCTATTTCGGCTTCTCTTGGCGAGCCGCCGATTCCCAAGTGTTCCGACACTGTACTGGCATTGATTCCATTATTTGTAATAAATTTAGGATTTTCCTCATGGAGACTTATTGGTTTGCCAAGCTTTGCAGCTTTTCGCAATGCCTCCCTTAATATATCCTCATCCAAAATGGGAACCCCGTCGTCCGTAAATCCTGCTGCCCCCGCATTGCTTAAGGATTCCATATCCACTAATTCCTGACCTTTCATCCCCTTAGTGACATTAGCGCAGGTATGTACATTAATTCCAGTCTTTTTCCCTTTTTTTATGACATAATCAAGCGTTTCTTCATTATCGACAGTCGGTTTAGTATTTGCCATAAGCACTACGGTTGCAAATCCGCCCTTTGCCGCTGCCGCCGCCCCACTCTCGATATCTTCCTTATAAGTAAATCCCGGGTCCCTGAAATGCACATGCACATCCACAAGCCCCGGTGCTACTACCATACCTGCCGCGTCAATATACTCTATATGCCCAGCCCGTATATCTTCATTTGCAGAAAACTTACCCTGTTCCGCAATTTCTGCAATCTTGCCGTCTTTTATCAGTATATCCCGATACCCTTCCAACCCGGATTTCGGGTCAATTACATATCCGTTCTTAATACAGAGCATGCTGATACTCCTTTTCTTACTTACCTATATCTGTTCTATTGTATCACACACACGCTCAATCTTCAATCAAACGCTACCGGCTTATCTACAAATTCAGTTTTTACCACAACATAGGGATAAGACGGAACAAGCCTCCCTTTTTCCTCCGGTCCCGGACCTATCAGAGTCGTATCTATGTAGACTGCATTTCCTGTTTCATATAAATCATTTACAGCAATACTGTAACCCCCTGTTTCCTGCTCCCCATATCCTACGCAAATATACAGAAAGCCCTGATCCTGAAATGTCAGTTTAAAAGGTTTTGACTTTTTCTCATCAATCATTGAAAGTAATTCTTCAGGCAGCTTATCCTCCGCAATTACACTAAACTCTAAGTCTTTAATTTTCTCCATAGGATCCTGCTTTTTACCACAGGCTATCATACTCATGCACATTATGCATACGATCAGAACCCTGAATATTCTTTTTTCCAATTCACTCATAGTAATAAACTTTCCTTAATATTATTATCATTTATTACTAATTTATTATTAAACAGAAAAGTCTATTCCTATTGATTAAAAAAGTAAAGTCGGATATAATAAAAAAATGGTGTATCACTACTCGGAGGAAATATATGATTCGATTTATTTTAGTTGTACTTTTTGTCCTGCTGTTTCTTATATGCAGCATCCCATTACTGATTATTGAATACTTTATTGGCAAATTCAATATGGATTTGAAGAACCGCAGTTCGCTTGCGATCGTCAACTGGGCATTCCGTGGGTGTCTTTTCCTTGCGGGCACCAAGGTGACTGTAATCGGAGAAGAAAATGTACCAAAAGACCAGCCGGTACTTTATATCGGCAATCACCGAAGCTATTTTGATATTATAATTACCTATATCAGAGTTCCGAGACCTACCGGCTATATAGCTAAAAAAGAGATGCTGCGGTATCCGCTTCTGCGTAACTGGATGAAATATCTTCACTGTCTTTTTCTGGACAGAAAAGATTTAAAACAGGGATTAAAAACAATTCTGGAAGGGATTGAAAAAGTTAAATCCGGCATCTCCATCTGCATTTTCCCTGAAGGAACCAGAAACAGGGTCAATGATACATTTATGCCATTCCGCGAGGGAAGCTTCAAAATCGCAGAGAAAACGGGCTGTCCTATCATTCCCATGAGTATCAATAATTCCGCCGCTATTTTTGAAGACCATATCCCAAGAATCAAAAAAGCACATGTCATCCTTGAATATGGCAAACCGATTTATATGAATGAAATGACAAAAGAAGAAAAGAAAGGAATCGGTGCAAAGGTACAGGCAATCATCATGGAAACATACTTCAAGAACAAGGAACTGCTGCTTTAACGAATGAACATTCGTGAGGCGGCAGCCTCTAATTTCCATATATCGCACTTATCATTAAAATAAACTCCGCATTCAAATCCACCTGTTTCATTATGCCCATTTTTTCATTTATAGTCAGATAATTTCTGCTTCCCACTCCATCAATATAACTAATGGACTGTGCATTTCTTCCCAGGAAATAATGTAAATGATTCTCTAAAACAGTCGTATATTCATGGTTTGTTATAATGTGGTCAACTACTGCCAGCCTCGTCATTTTCTGCAGAAGCTCGGTATTATTGCCTTGCTCTTTGTTTCCTTCTGTCAGATATTTGGAAGTTTTGGAGTCGTAAGATATTTTCTCCACATCCCGCATTAATGTGCTGATTGCCTTATTACACAATTTCGCGTCCACAGACTGCTTAGTAGATAAATAGGTAACGCAGCCCCAGAAAACATAATCATTATTCATATCCAGTTCAGCTTCGTTTTTCAAATAATTCTGCGCCGCCTTGCGATAAGTATTTGTTCCTGTCGCCCGATATAACTCTGCTGCAGCAAAAAAATAATCCTCAGGTGAAACATCCGTCAGATATTTTCCGGCATAACGGTATGCCCTGTCTGCGGCTTTCAGGCACTGTGTTGCAAAGTTCAAGTCAAAGTTCTGATACAAATAGCTGAATTTCGCCATCGTAGCCGCGAAGTGTATTGTTGCATCCATTGTGACAGGCTCGATATAAAGTTGATATGCCGTCGATGAATTATTTACAACGCTTACCGCCGAATAAACAGCGCCGCTTTTTGTATCCTGCATTTTTAGAAACCAGTCTATCTCATATTTTACTTCATCTATTATGTCCGGAATTTTATTTCCGCTCTCCGGAATCCCTACTGCATCTGTAAATATGTCTCCGTACATCTCATATGCAAGCAGCAGATTATTCACTGCATCACAACATTCCACTACATCCCTTTTTCCGGTCTCATCAACATGCCAGCCACCCGATACATCTATTTGCGCGCCGGTATCTTCTTTAAATTTTGCCATTTTGGAATGACATGCATTGTGTGCTGCGGTTTCTGCCAGCTCTGTTGAAAGCGTAAGTCCGCATCGGTTATAATAGTATTGCTTTAAGGCCGCATTAAAAATACTGTCATAAGGATCTTCGGCTATAGTAAAAAGATATGACCGTCCAATCACTTCTGCCTGCAGATAATAAGTTCCGGGAACCTTATAATCCGTAAAATCACCATGAGCGATGTTTTCTTCTGTTGCATCATTATAGCCTTTTTGCTCAATGTTGCCCGTATATACAGTTTCCCCTGTATAAGCATCGATTAAATCATATGTATCCGGTATGATTTCCCCTCTAAATACAGCAATTTTATTACTGTCTATGGAATATCCAACCTGATTTACCACGATTTCCGGAAGGCGTTCCGGAATCACATAATCAAATTCCGGCGTCAGTCCCAGACTACTGATTTCATCCTCCTGCTCCTGACTGCCATCATCTGTGGCAAATAAATTATCAAGCTCCGCACAGCCTGATAATATACTTATACATAAAAATGCGGATATTATACTGCATATATATCTTTTCTTCATAAATTCGTTCTACCCATGTTTCTGATATAATAAATATAAACTGTAATAAACGCAAGCTACTGAGCTTGCGTTTATTTTATCACAAAATTCCTGCATTTTCATCATAATATACAATTTTTTCTTCTATTATCGTGCACAGCGTCCTGCTGAATACTTCCATCGGATTACCGTCAAAAATAACTACATCACCGTCTTTTCCTACTTCAAGGCTGCCAACTCTGTCCGCTACTCCGCAGATTTTGGCAGCATTTATAGTAATTGAACGAAGCCCTTCCTCCTCAGGTAATCCTGATTTAACCGCAAGTCCCGCACAGATTGGAAGAAATTGTATCATTGAAACAGGATGATCAGTAGTAATTGCGGTGCATATGCCCGCCCTATTTAAGATTCCTGCCGTTTTGAATGCCATATTCTGTACCTCAATTTTGTTCCTGCTCGCCATATCAGGTCCAACGATTGCCGGGAATCCGCTCGCTTTAATCTCTTCTGCTATAAGATGCCCTTCGCTGCAATGATCCAAGGTCATGGACAGTCCAAACTCTTTAGCTATCCGTATAGCAGTCAGTATGTCATCCGCACGGTGGACATGCGCTTTAAGCGGTATTTTTCCCTCCAATACCGGAATCCAGCATTCATAGCGAAAATCTATCTCCTGATTCTTATCTGCATTCCTTTTTTTCTGATAAGCCTTTGCTTCAAAAAGCTCACGACGCAGCATTGCCGCAATTGCCATTCGGGTTGCAGGAGATGTATTTTGTCCCGAAAAATTTACCTTTGGATTTTCTCCAAAGGCAATTTTCATAGCCGCAGGAGCTTTGACTATCATATTGTCAATACACCTGCCATGCGTCTTAATAAATGCAAACTGTCCTCCGACCACATTGGAACTGCCCGGACCAACCATCGCGGAGGTAATACCGGCACGCAGCGCATCATCAAATGCTGCATCCATTGGATTAATTGCATCAATAGCACGAAGGTAAGGTGTCAGCGGATTTACATTTTCGTTGCAGTCGTCGCCTTCCATTCCCTTCTTCTCCTCAGTGATGCCCATATGGCAATGCGCTTCTATAATTCCGGGCATTACGAGATTACTCTTTGCATCAATGACATTACTGTCGTTTTTATTTACGGGACAATCTTCCATATTACCAACAGCGCTAATCTTACCATGGTTTATCTGCAAAAAGCCGTCTTTATATTCATCTCCTGCCATTGTCCTTATATTACCATGAACTATTGTAAGCATATAACACACTCCTCAAGCAACCTATGATAGTTTTACTGTCCCAGCTTACTCATCGGATTTACAGGTTCTCCATCCTTTGTCAGTTTAAAATAAACATTCGCGCCTTCTGTACTGTAGTATTTAGTCGGATGCGCCACACTTCCTATAATATCTCCGGTTGCCACATAACTGCCTTCACTCACAGTAATATTTTCAAGCTGCCCATAAGTCAGTTCATATTGGTTGCCCAAATCCATCACAACCGTATTACCAAGCTGTGGATCATAAGCTACAGAGGTTACTCTTCCGTTTGCCGCCGCGGTAATAATCTCTCCTTCTGTTGCAGCAATCACAATTCCCGGATTATATTTATATTGCTGAAGTGTCTCAAAATATATAGTCTTGTCCATACTGTAGTCTATTAAAACATTGCCCACGATTGGCCATACCAGACCGTCTTCCTCATTAAAATCCAGCAAAGGCTGAACTGTTGTTGCAATTGCTTCCCTATCTTCTGGCGTTTCCGATACCTCTGATGCTACAGTGGGTTCTGATGCCGCAGCAGTTTCTGACGTTTCTGTCGTTTTCACTGTTCCGGCAGTTTCTGATGTTTCGGTAGTTTTCACAGTTCCGGATGCTTCTGATGTCTCACCGGTCTCTGACGTGCTTTCCTTATTTTCATCAAACATACCTTCTTCATTTTTTGAATTGGTTTTTGAATTTGCCTTTGAATTATCATTTCCGGACTTCTGCCCTGACTTTGCATCCTGAGCAGACTGCTTGTCCGATCCATCCGTTGTCTCATCAGATTTATTTGATACATTATCCGCATTTTCTACACTATCGGAATTGGCTTCCTGAAAACTTGGGTCATAATCCAAATCGTCTGTTCCCACTTCTGCAAAAAGAGCTTCATCAATCTCTTCGGGCACATAATCTTCTCCATTTTCAATCGCACTGAAATCCAGTACATTGCTTTCCTCCTCAATCTGGCGATTGCTTCTGACGAAAATACCTGTGGCCGTAAGCGCAGTCAACACAAGTGCCGCTGAAGCCAGCATAATGATTCGTTCTTTACTTACACCGTTTCTATTTCTTTTCATGCTCATAATTTAAACTTTGCCTCCTACTGAGAAATCATTTTCTTTTTCTGAGGTTTAGTTTTTCCCGAATCTTGCATATTATTCAATTTTTGCTAATTCTGTATTAAAAAAGTAATATTCCAAAATTTGGTCAAAGTTTTCTCCCGAAACAGCCTTTTTGTTAGCTCCATACTGACTCATACCAAAGCCGTGTCCCACTCCTTTAACATGAAATACCACCGATTCATCCATCCACTGTATCTGAAAGCATGCGGAATTAAGCCCGAACTTATTACGGAATGTTTCACCGCTGCAAGTATTCCCATAGAAGTCCGCCTCTATCACATAACCTGCACTGTCATATGTAAATTCCGGAGCAGTCCATAAATCCTGTGCCGTACTTGTCATATCAAACAGCTCCCGTATCAGCCTGCAGTATTCTTCCTTCGATACAGAAGTCTGGCTTTGATAATTATCTGCCTGAATATCCTGACTGCACTCTATGCTGATAAGATATGGATATTCGCTGTTTTCCCAAACCTCCTTTGCATTTCTTGTCTGACCGCAGCTAACCGGAAAGAATGCCGCCTTTATCGGCTGCCCGTCATATGCCAGAAAAATTCCGTCTGTCTCACGAATCGCCTTTTCATACAATGTTTCTTCTTCCATTGAAATCGTTTCATCCCGATTATATATAGTTACATCATCCTGTATCACTACTGAATCACTGTTTGAAATAAAAAGCCGCCACAACTCCGTCCTAAGAAGCACTGCCTGTGCCTTTAACGCTTCAAGCTCATATTGTAAGCTGCTTCCTGCCTCCTGCGGCATAATAATTTCAAGTTTACGAATCAGGTATTCCTGCATATTCATTCGCCTGATTCCCCAGCCTTCAGAAAGACTCACTTCATACCGTCTGTCTATCCAGTCTTTTTCCTCCGCTTCATCAAGAAAAGCTGACGTTTCTTCGCCGATATGTCCCCATAAACAAGAAACTACATAAGGCAATAAAAAAACAAACAAAAGTATTGCGCTGACATCCCGATAAGGACTTTCTTCACGCATACTTTTGTTTGTTCTTTTTTGGACGATTCTAAACAGATTCATAGGGCACCTCTTTTCATTCTATGTAGAAATGTGCCCATTAATACTTTAAAGATGATTCCTTTTATTGTTGTTATTGTGCCAAATCCAAGTGCTGTACGGTTCCGACATTACCATTCTCATACAGAAAAATGCCGGTATTCCTGATTATTCCGTTATTGCGATTGTTTGACATGGAATTTAATGCAAACTCCGTTGATGAATTCTGTAAGCAGATAGCTCCCACACCTGCTTCTCTTAAGGTATACATCTTATCTTTACCATTCTCATCCTTAGTCCAGATTAATAATTTTTCCCAGATTTCATCATCTTCGTCAATCCAGCCATCACCATCGCTGTCATACTTCGCCAAATCCCTGAATCCATTTCCTGATTTGGTTCCGAACAGCTCACTCCCATCATTAATGACTCCATCCTGATTCAGATCCAAAGCCAGATAACCGCTTCCTGCCTGCAAAGAAGAAATTTCTTCCTTCTTACCGTCGCAATCCAAGTCAAAATAAAATTTCTGATCGGAGAGTTCTGCAATATTTCCGTTCAGGTTAATAACCAGCGGATCTGTATATTTAGTCTTCAGCACTTCGAGGTTATAGTTTTCCTCATAATACTCTGCGAAGCTTCTGCTCATTTCCAGATTCAGACCAAAGCTGATTTCTCTGCCATCAGCAGTCTTTACAATTCCGGTAGTGGCAAAAGATGTATTTTCCGCCTCATAGTGTAGATACTGATTTGAAATTCCGTAAGTCATTTGGATGGACTGCCCTGATGTAAAACCTGATGAATTTGATCTGTCTCCCCATAATTCATCCAGTTCACTCCTATGGCGGTCTCCAAACAAAAGATACATCAGAAATTTCATGCAATGCTGCCTGATGCTCTCTCTTGCTTCCAACTCTTCATGACTCGATGTTACCCTGCCTGTATTAGACAGGTTCCTAAAATGAAGCGTAATATCGTTAAGAGCGTTCTGCGCATTATCGCTCTCCTCCATGTCTTCCGCTTCTTTCTCCATTCCCAGAAAGCTTCCAAGAAATCCTTTTCCATCTTCAGCCGTTAAGCTTCCTGTTTTTGTCCTGCTCCCATAATATGAACGGACATTTCTTGCTGTTACAGAAGAATATCTTCTGGCGGATTCCATTCCTACACTGCTGGAATCAATTCTCAATAATACCTCCTTTTGTTCTCACCCGTTTTTGTCTCAACAAAAAAGGATGATATCTTATTAGGAAATCCTTTTCCGATAAAACACCATCCATGGGTCGACATTATTCTTATTCAAGGAATGACCGTCTGGCCAGAATCAGCCATCCCTTGTGAATTATATATCGACCATTTAATAATTTTCTTTAATTTTTTTACAAAATCTTCTAAAAAGAATCTTAGTGTTCCGCTCACTCCACTCTGTTATAATTGATAAGACAGCCCTTCATAATAATACTGCGCTCTTCGTCTGTCAATTCTCCTAACTTCAATTCAAACGGCTGCATGGAGTCATTTTCCACAGATACCGTATATGCGGTAATAGTCTCCCACTTCTCCTCTACCGCTTTCCTGACATCATGAATGAAAAGATAATCCAGATTTTTAAACGGAAGCTCACCTTCTTTAATAATGAACGGAAGCATACCCCAGTTAATCAAATTGGAACGGTATCTCTTCGTCGCATACTCATTGGCAATATTAGCCCAGCCGCCAAGCACTTTCTGGCAGCTCGCCGCCTGTTCCCTGGCGGAGCCGTCACCCGGTTTTACCGCAAAAATCGTAGAGCCGAATCCTGTATTCTCATGAGATGCAGCCGCAAAGCTTTTCTTAACCACTCCCATTACCGGTTTTACATCCGGATGCACCTTACATGGATGCTCACCTGCCATTCTTGCTTTTTCCGCTTTCTGAATATCTTTGGCACGGCCTACATATTCAGGATCTTTTCTTGACAATGTAAACTCTGCAAGTCCCAACGGATTGGAGCGGTAGGAAGACGTTTCGCCGGAAGGAATCAGTTCATCAGTAGTCGTAACCGGATCATGTATTTCCGAAACAACACGAAGCACCAGATTTTCCGGTAAGGCACCCATAGCAGGCCAATCCTTGATATTCGGACCAAACTGAATTTCAACGCTTTCATCAGCCACTCCGTGCGAATCAAAAACACGGTTCGCATAAATATTGGCGTCAAAATGATACTTATATTTTCCGATTTCACCATCAAATTCTGTCGCCGGTGTAAGCACTCCCTTATTTGCCGCTGTGGCTGCTATGGAACGGGCATCCATCAACGCTACGGAAGAAATCTGACCGCTTTGCAGTTTAGAGCCTTCCCTGTTCGGGAAGTTTCTTGTAGAATGACGGATACTGAAAGCATTGTTTGCCGGAGTATCTCCCGCACCAAAGCATGGTCCGCAGAATGCTGTCTTCATGACTGCACCTGTCTCCAAAATTGTGGCTGCACAACCGTTCTTGATAAGTTCCATATAAACAGGCATGGATGCAGGGTATACACTCAAGGTAAATCCGTCCGAACCAATATATGAACCTTTAAGTATATCAGCTGCAGCACAGATATTCTCGAATCCGCCGCCTGCACAGCCGGCAATTATTCCCTGATCTACCATGAACTTACCGTTCACTACCTTATCCTGTAATGAATATGGCACTGCGCCGTCTAAGCTTACTTTTGCTCTTTCTTCCACATCATGAAGAATGTCCGAAAGATTACTGTTTACTTCTTCTATTGTATATGCATTGCTCGGATGGAACGGCATTGCAATCATAGGTCTGATCGCCGAAAGATCAACTTCAATCATTCCGTCATAATATGTAACCTCACCCGGATTTAACTCCTTATATTCTTCACTTCTTCCGTGGATGTCATAAAATTCCCTAATCTGGTCATCCGTTGTCCAGATAGAAGAAAGACAGGTCGTCTCCGTTGTCATGACATCAATGCCGATACGGAAATCCGCACTTAATTTCTTTACGCCGGGACCCACGAATTCCATAACCTTATTCTTAACATATCCGTTGGCAAATACCGCTCCGATAATCGCAAGCGCTACATCCTGAGGACCTACGCCCTTTATAGGTTCACCTTTTAAGTAAACTCCAACAACACCCGGCATATTTATATCATAGGTCTGCGAAAGGAGCTGCTTAACAAGCTCCGGACCTCCCTCGCCCATAGCCATCGTACCAAGCGCTCCATATCTGGTATGGGAATCGGAACCAAGAATCATCTTACCGCCACCTGCAAGCATTTCTCTTGCAAACTGATGAATGACCGCCTGATGAGGCGGTACATACACCCCGCCGTATTTTTTAGCACATGTAAGTCCAAACATATGGTCATCTTCATTAATCGTACCCCCCACTGCACACAGCGAATTGTGGCAGTTTGTCAGAACGTACGGAATAGGAAATTTAGTCAGTCCCGAAGCCCTTGCTGTCTGAATGATTCCGACAAAGGTAATATCATGCGAAGTCAGTTTATCAAACTTGATTTTCAGCTTCTCCATATTTCCTGAAGTATTGTGCGCCTTCAAAATCCCATACGAAATCGTGTTTTGTGCCGCTTCGTGTTTAGTAATATCTTTTCCTGTTCTGCCCTTTACTTGAGCTGCTGCATCTCCACCATCCGGTATGATTTCCGTACCGTTTACAAGGTATGCCCCACTCTCCCATAACTTAACCATAATACTAATTCTCCTTTCTTGGTCTGCAAATTTCTGCTTAAATTCCTACTTGCTCTGTGACTCCTTAAAAATCCAAATCTTACTTAAAATATAATTTGCTATGATAACGACAGCCTGTGCTACAAGTTTAGCAATATTTGAATTAATGCGTGCAAGGTCTACCATAAGATACATTAATAAAAGCTCCAATAACTCTGTCGCTATACGCGCGCCGATAAATGAGCAATGCTCCTTAAAAATATTTGACTTACCTGTATTTTTACTTTTAAATACAAATGTACGGTTTGTCCAGTATGCAAAAAAAACTGTCAATAGCCATGAGAGCGCTGTCGCGACCATATAATCTATGTGCATCCACGTTTCAAAAACATAGAACAGGCAATAATTCAGCACAAACGCCAGAAATCCGAAAATAAGATAATTTATACCTTCTTCATGTTCTTTATACATATCCCACGCATATTTAAATAATTTTTTCATTCAATTACTCGCCTTTCTATTCTTAAGACTTTCTGTTTACCTCTCCTGTACCACTTTTCCGTTTTCTACACGATAAACTATATCGCACTTCTCTATAGTCTGTAACCTATGGGCAATAATAATCAATGTCTTACGCCCATGCAGCCGGTTGATGGATTCCATAATCGCAGCTTCCGTATCATTATCCAACGCCGAAGTCGCCTCATCCAGAATCAATACCTCCGGGTCTTCAAACAATGCCCTTGCAATACTGATACGCTGCCGCTGTCCGCCGGAAATACGG
>CAMWWS010000021.1 GCA_947178085.1 uncultured Lachnospiraceae bacterium
TCTTTAGCTCTGTTTCCATTTCTGCCTCCATTATGATGTAAAATCAGTATCTGCCCTTCTTAAGGTATTAATACTGTAGTGCTGTTTGTAGAGTTACTTAATCGTAATTCGCAGGCTTTTCCCCCGATGGATTATATCCTTCTGGGAGTCCATATTCGTAGGACACAACGGTAAAAAAGCCGTCCATCTGTTTCTTGATAGCACGGGCAACCTGCTCCTTTGGCACTTTGCAACCGTCTCTAATCCAACCTGACCAGACACCGATAATGCCGTAGGTGAGGTATCGGTAATGGAGACCTGGTTCGGGACCGGGGGCGTAGCTGGCTATGTGCTCACCCAAATAAAGTTCATAGATGCTGTCGGCCAGTCTCTGTATCAACGGAGAATTACGCGAAAACAGAAGCATGCGGTAATGATTCTGTTTTCGCTCAGTCATAGTGCATACGGCAAGAATCATGTTATAGCCTATATGGTCAAAATCGTAAGTCCCCCGTTGTAAGGTGCTCGCGAAACTTGTGAAAATCTCATGGTAGGCATCATCGTAAATGCAGTCCATCAGCGCGTAGATATCCGTATAATGACGATAAAAGGTAGAACGATGGACATTGGCCCTATCGCACAATTCCCCTATGCTGATTTTTTCGATTGGCTTCTTTTCCAACAAATCTAAAAAGGCCTCACGAATCATTCCAAGAGTCCGAGTTTCGCGCCTATCTGCTTTTATCTGGGTTCCAGCAGTCATCTTTCCCTCCGTCATGAGACAATTTGAGACAAATGTCGCATATGCGACAAAATACGAAAATTGACTCTGTATTAAGGATTCATCACTATTGTATAATAAATCTGTAAGAGGAACAAGAGGTTATGTGCATAATTCATACATTGGAGGGACAGTATGCAGCCTGTTATTAAGACAAAAGACGGTATGCTTCAGGGAACAGAGACAGAAAACGGATATGTTTTCAAAGCAGTGCCATACGCAATGCCGCCCATAGGGGAGTTCCGGTTCGAGCCTCCGCAGCCAATGGAGCCCTGGGAGGGAATTCGGGTTTGTGACCATTTTCCGCCTATGGCTATCCAGAAGAGGGAGGATTCGGACAGCTTTTATGGAAAGGAATTCTTCTCATATCCTGAGTATGATGTGGACATGAGTGAGGATTGTCTCTATCTAAATATCTGGACACCAAAGAATGCAGAAGACTGTTCGGTAGGGCTCTGGTATCATGGCGGCGGTTTTCAAAATGGAAATGGTGCAGAACCGGAGTTTGACGGTGAGGCGTTCAACAGGCGGGGTGTCATTATTGTTACTGCAAATTATCGTCTTGGTTTCCTGGGATGGTTCTGTCATCCAGAACTAAGGACTGACGGAATTAGCGGTAACTGGGGGCTTCAAGATCAGATAGCTGCACTGGACTGGGTGAGGGAGAATATCGCTTCCTTTGGCGGCAATCCGGAAAATATCACGATTTTTGGGCAAAGCGCGGGAGGAATGGCGGTGCGAGATCTTGTATGTTCGCCCCATGTGAAAGGGAAAATAAGTCATGCTATAATCCAAAGCTGCAACGGACACAAAGGACCCCTCAGGGTCGATTTTACTATGGAGAAGATAGAGCGTATTTCGGAAAAGTTTCTGAAACGCAAGAGGCTGACCATAGATGACCTTAAGAAAATGCCGGCAGACGACTTACCCAGACTTCAATGGGACTACAATTTGTTTGCAGGGTTTTGGACAAGAACAGGATTAAGCCTCACGCCGGTCATTGACGGGAAATACCTGCCAATGTCACCGGATCAAGCTATGGAAATCGGGGAAACAGCGAGAGTTAGTTATATGACTGGCTCCACCAAAAACGACTTGACAGTTTCAAAGCGAGGAGCCGCAGACGTAAGAAAAAGCAAGATTCAAATGAGTCTTATGCGTTGGTCAGGCTATCATACCAGGCAGGGGCTGCCAAGCTATTCCTATCGGTTCGAAAGGCAGCTTCCCGGTGACAATGCCGGAGCTTTCCATTCCAGTGAACTGTGGTATGTGTTCGGTTCTCTTGGGAGGAGCTGGCGACCCATGGAAAAGGCAGATTTTGCACTGTCTGAGCAAATGACAGATGTCTGGGCGCGCTTCATGAAAACGGGCAATCCCGGATGGGAATCGTGTGATGGGGAAAACGGATATTATAAAATATTTGATGTCCCGATTTCTTTCTGAAAGAAAAGTAGATGCTTAAGTTTATGACCTGAGTGCAGAGTTATACAGGTAATTGAATACTGTGAAGACTGAAATCTTTCCAATGGAAATCGAGTAGTTAGAATAAACTCACTGCTTTTCGATAAGAGAATTGTGTAAATCAGCATATTCTCTTGGCGTACAGTTAAAATACTTCTTAAAAGCTCTATAAAAACTGCTCAGATTTGCAAAGCCGGTTTCAGCTGAGATATTTTCCATAGAGGTCATTTGGGATGTAAGCATTCGGGCGGCTTTTTGCATCCTCAAATCTGTCTGAATCTGGGAAAAGCTTTGACCAGTTACAGAGTGGATGATGCGGATAATTTGGCGTGTGCTGTACCCAAACTGTGCCGCTAATTCTTCTACAGTCAGCGTCTCGAAATGTGATTCCAGAAAACGAAGGATGTTGGCAAATTCGTTATCCCAATGGAAACTGGTATGCCGTGATATCCGGGCAGTGTTCTCATATCCCTGGAGCAGAAACAGGAAAAAGGTACTCATCAGGGAATTAACAATTTGAGTGCTGTATACCTCGTTGCGCATATATTCCTTGTAAATCGTATAGAGAAGGGCTTCCAGGGAAGCATCACATCCTGTGTCAAAGAGCAGGTAAGAGGTACTGTGTTCTCCGGACAAAGCCCGGCGGAAGAAAAATGACATAAGGTTCTGTGCAGATAGATGTGACCAGAACACTTTGGAAAAAGTGCTCTGACGGATCATGAAAAAGAAAGTTGTCACATCATCACTGGGGCAGGTGCAGGCCTTATTGATACCGGGTGGGATGAAGAGGACGGAACCGGCTTTCAAGGAAAGTGTCTCCTGTTCAAACATAACAAGCATTTCGCCGGTAAAAACATAGTAAATCAGGAAATGCTCATCTGCATTCCAATAGGCAGGAAGATAACGGAGAAAGCGCCCTGCCGTGATGTCCTGCTGATAATCAAAGAATTTTGACTCTCCGGGAGCCTTGAACAGGGAAAAAAGTCTGTTCCGGGTATCAGAATCAACTTTTTTTCCTGTTAGTTCTTTGCTGATGGATACAATTTCAGCATTGTTGAGGAGAGAAGGGATGTCGCTGAAAGATATCTCAAGAAGAGGATTTTTTTCATGCTGTTCCATCATCCAGTACATATATCGGCTCATTTCTTCTGGGGTCAGTATCTGACCGGGCTTAAGCTTTTTCAGATTATAGTAATATTTTAATGCCTTTTCCAATTTGGTAATGGAAAAGCTTTGCATCTGTTTGTTTGAATTTTCCATACATGTTGCTCCATGCTTTTTAATAGGATGTCACTTATAGATAATAACTTGTCATCTATGGTACTATGCTTTTTCATGGATATCAAGTATTTTATAAGTAAGATAATGAAGTAAGTGTATGGCAGGATGGGGAATATCCGGACTGTGGTTGAATAAATACTGTTGATATAGTCCGGTTAAGAAATGACAAGAAGAAAATAAAACGGTCTCGGAACAGAAGTGCAGAGATAGAACTAAAATAGAAGGAGATTAGTATGGAGAGACAAAAGGTAATGGAATTGGTTGCACAGATGACATTGGAGGAGAAAGCGGGAATCACTTCCGGGGTGGACGGCTGGTTTCTGAAAGCGGTTGATAGACTGGGAATCCCGTCTGTCCGGACCAGCGACGGGCCTCATGGGCTGCGGAAAATAGACGAGGAAAATCTGAATCTGTTATCCGGCAGAAGTGTCCCGGCAGTGTGCTATCCGGCGGCCTGCACTACGGCATCGAGCTTTGACAGGGAACTGCTGCGGAAAATGGGAGAGGCCCTGGGAAAGGAAAGTCAGGCACAGCAGGTAGATATTCTGCTGGGACCCGGCGTGAACATGAAGCGTTCTCCGCTATGTGGACGCAATTTCGAGTATATGTCGGAGGATCCTTATTTGGCAGGCGAACTGGCCGCGGCCTATGTGAACGGGGTGCAGAGTCAGGGAGTGGGAACCAGCCTGAAGCATTTCTTTGCCAACAGTCAGGAGACTAGGCGCATGGATTACAGCGCGGAGTTGGATGAGAGGACAATCAGGGAGATTTATCTGCCGGCCTTTGAGACTGTTGTGAAAAAGGCACGACCCTGGACGGTAATGGCTTCCTATAACAAGGTGAACGGCACTTATTCCACTGCAAACCAAAAGTATCTGACTGATATTCTGCGGAAGGAATGGGGTTTTGAGGGCGCAGTGACCAGTGACTGGGGGGCAACTCATGACAGAGTGGGCGCGATTGCCGCAGGATGTGATCTGACTATGCCTGCAGAGGAGACGGATGCTGAGATTGTAAAGGCTGTGCAGGAAGGGCGGCTTGCGGAAGAAGCGCTGGACAGCTGTTGTATCCGGCTTCTGGAGTTGATTTTTAAAGCGGTGGAGAACAGAAAGCCAAACGTTGCTTTTGATTATGTGGGAGACCATCAGCTGGCAAAGACAATCGCCGAGAACAGCATGGTACTTTTAAAGAACGAAGAGGGGATATTGCCCCTGTCCAAATCCGGCAAGACAGCTTTTATCGGAGAATTCGCGAAAAACCCCAGGATTCAGGGAGGCGGTTCCAGCTATATCAACTGCAAGGGCATAAAGGGTGCAGTGGAAACGGCGGAAAATGCCGGTCTGGATATTTTGTATGCAAAGGGATATAAACCTGACGGAAGCACGGAGGAATCCCTGCTTCAGGAAGCGGTGGAGATAGCGGGAAGTGCAGAGACAGTGGTTCTGTTCATAGGGCTTCCTGAAAATATGGAGACAGAGGGGAGCGACAGGATTCATATGCGTCTGCCGGAAGGACACAATACGCTGGTGGAAGCAGTTTGTAAGGAAAATGCCAATACAGTAGTGGTGCTTCACAATGGAAGCCCGGTGGAAATGCCCTGGGTGGAGAAGCCTAAGGCGATTTTGGAGACATATCTTGGCGGAGAAGCCGTGGGAGAGGCTGTGGTGTCCATCCTGTATGGAGAGAGCAATCCCTCCGGTCATTTGGCGGAGACTTTCCCCAAACGGTTGGAGGATAATCCTACATGGCTGTCTTTTCCTGGAGAAGGAGCCAGAGTGAAATATCCGGAAGGCATTTTCATAGGATACCGCTATTACACAAGCAAAAAGATGGATGTGCTGTTTCATTTCGGACACGGGCTGAGCTATACAGAATTTACCTACAGCGAACTGGAGGTCGATAAGGAGAAAATAACGGATGAGGACACATTGGTCGTGTCCGTGAAAGTGACGAATTCGGGAGCTTATTATGGAAAGGCAGTGGTACAGCTCTATGTGGCGCCGGAGCGTGTGGAAATTATCCGTCCTTTGCGGGAGTTGAAAGGGTTTGAAAAGGTGGGGCTGATGCCGGGCGAGAGCCGGAAAGTCACATTTTCTCTGGGAAGCCGGGCATTTTCACACTGGAACGAAATCCTTCATGACTGGGCCTGCGAAAGCGGTGGATATGTCATTGAAATATGTGAAAATGCGCAGAAAGTTCTATTGTCTAAAAGAGTGGAGTTGGAGGGAAAGCCCGTTCCGCCGGTGGGAGGATTTTGCCAAGGAACTCCCATGAAGCTTCTGGCTAAGATACCGGAGACAAGAAAGTTTCTGGATGAGAACATCGTCTACATGGTGAAGGGAATGGCGGCAGCCGGGTTTATTCCCAATCAGCTTCTGGGCTTTATCGACAGTCTGCCGGGAGGTCTGACTTTGGATGCTATGAATTTGATTGCACAGAAAGCTGGACATTCCGGCGGAGCAGGCGGAGTCACTGGGTTGGATGCGCTGTTGGGGCAGCCAGTGTCCATCCTGATGTCTTTCCTGCCTGGAGAGAAAAAGCGGGAGATAACGGATTTGTTGAAAGAACTGAATGAAAGACAACGGTAGAAAACCGGAACAGGAGGAAAACTTTATGCAGTATTTAAAAGGAAGTATATTTGACAGGGATGCAATGCAGACGAAAGTCACATCCAACAGGATTACCGGAAAGGAGAGATTCTTGGGACATCTTTTGGGACCGGGCTTTGTGTTCGTCTATTACAGCGTAGTCATGGGGCTGAGAGAGCTTTATTACATGGATATCATGCGGATTAACGAGGTATATGCCAACAATTATACCTATCTGGCTATGACCATATTTACCACTTTGACGGGCATTGCTACGGGATTTTTCATCAATCATATGACCGAAAGGACGGTCTGCCGGGCAGGGCGTTTCAGACCTTATGTGCTCATGGGGACATGGATTATGGCGGTGGCGGGATTTTTCATGTTCTGGTCGCCTTTTGGGACCGGTACCCTGCCGCACCTGATTTGGCTGTATGTATTTAATTTCCTGTATAATTGTGTGGGGATTCCGCTGTGGAACTTGAAGGATCAGATGGTGTCCGTTACTAGCCGCAATCTGCTGGAACGTAATAATGTAAGTACGCTGCGAAGTGCGGCTACGAATATGGTGGCAGGCGTGGTGGTTTCTCTGGGAATCGTCGGGGCATTGTATCCGGCAGTGTTGCAGAAGGATTTGTCCGGAAAATCCTGGCTGATTACCATCGGGGCCTGCGGAATTCTGGCTGTTATCTTTTCTTTTGTGGAATATTTCTGGACAAGGGAGAGAATTACGGAGGATAACCAGAAGGTGCTCATGGATACGGATGGAGAAGCGGCAATCCATGTTCCGCTGCTTCAGCAGCTTAAGAATGCGCTGACGAACAAGTATTATCTATTATCCCTTCTCATTACCTTTGGTATGCTTTTCTACAGCAATCTGCAGGGAGGCAATTCCAGAGTCAATATGATTACCTACATACTAGGCGGAAATGAACAGAACGGGCTGCAGATGATTTATCTGATGGCGGCTATGCAGCCCATGGCATTCGGTGTTGTGGTAGTTCCGATTCTGGCAAACAAATTCGGCGCAAGGAAGATTGTGCGCATTTCTTCGGTCATAACGGTAATCGGTGTCGCAATTGCGCTGATTAATCCCTATAACTTCGGCGTGGCGGTGGCAGGAGGTCTGGTATTTTCCTGCGGTATCTTTGCTGTCACCAATATGTATATGGTATTCGGGCAGCAGGCCAATGATGTTATCGAATATAAGTACGGCTACCGTCCGGAGGGGACGCTGGCTCTGGGAATTATCACTACACTGATTACGGCTCTTATGAGTCCCCTGCAGGCTATCTATGAGACGGGACTTTCCATGAATGGGTATGTGGCCGGGGCTATGACACAGAATGATGCTGTCAATACTTGGATTTTATTTGCCTACTATGGCTCCTATGCTATTTTTGCAATAATCATGTTCGTTGTATGCATCTTCTTTGACGCAGAGAAGAAAATGCCGGAAATTCATGCGGAACTGCGCAGAAGGGCGAAAAAGGCAGCAGAGGACAGGGGAGAGGTCTACATTGCTCCGGAGGATCTGGAACGCATGGAGATGGAAAAGGCGGCTAAAGAACTGGAGGCGTCCCGTATTGCGCAGTTAAAGGAAAAATGTGCGAAAAAAGGACTGGATTTTGAGGCAGAAGAGGCAAAATACCAGGCGAAGCTGGCGAAAAAGACGGGAAAGAAATAGGAGGGTGCTATGAGAGCGATAAACTTGATGACGGCACATATGAGAAATCCCCTGGGGATTGATATCAGACAGCCTATATTGTCTTGGAATGTCCTGGGTGGGATTCGTCAGAGTGCCTATGAGGTAACGGCATATTGTTCCGGGAAAATGGTTTGGTCTACAGGGAAAGTAGCAGACTCCGGGATGCAGGTGAGATATAAAGGACCGGCAGGAAGCAGGGACAGGATTACCTGGAATGTAAAAATCTGGGATGAAGAAGGCAATCCGGGAGAGATGAGCGAGAGCGCTTATTTTGAGTACGCGTTTCTGGCGAGATCTGATTTCAAAGCAGCGTGGATCAATCCGGAGATAACCGATATAAACTCCCAGGAGAGACAGCCTGCTTCTTACCTGGTAAAGGAATTTGAGTATCACGATGCAGAGGCTGTAGAAGGAGAAAGCGAAAACGGCTCTAATAGGAGAAGCGCAAGGGTATATGCTTCCGCCCATGGAGTCTACGGTCTGTGCATCAACGGAAAGCGTGTAAAGGGCAATATCTTAAGTCCGGGAACCAGCGAATATTGGTATCGTATGCCTTACCAGACCTTTGATATCACCGGTTACCTGGTGGGTGGCAGGAATAGGATAGAGGTCATACTGGGGGATGGCTGGTATCGAGGATGTAATGGAAATACCGGAACTAGGAATGTATTCGGAAAAACGCTGGCTTTCTGGATGCAGTTGGAGGTCGATAAAGAGACAGTGGTCATGACGGATGAAAGCTGGCAGGCGACGCAGGACGGGCCAGTCGCTTTCAACGACATCCAACTGGGAGAAAAAGTAGATGCCCGAAAAGTGCCCACTGCTTTCCATTCTGTGAAAATGGAGGATATTGGATGTGATACAATGCTCTGCACCAATTCCGTTCCGGTTCTTGAGAAGGAACGGTTCAGGGCACAATTGATAAAGACCCCGGACGGTGGGAAGGTGCTGGATTTTGGGCAGAATATGTCCGGTTATGTTTCTTTCCGGCTTCGGGCTAAAGCGGGGCAGAAAATTAGAATGACCCATGGAGAATATCTGGATACGAATGGTAACTTTTCCGATGAGAATTTGAAAACCATTGGAAGAAAAGAAGAACTGCATCAGGTCATAGAATACACTTGCAAAGAAGGTGAAAACATTTATTGTCCCACATTGTGTATATTTGGTTTCCAGATGGTCAAGGTGGAGACAGACATAGAGATTGACGGGAGTGAGTTCATTGCCCATGCGGTATACTCTGAAATGCGGCAGACAGCGGAGTTTACTTGTGACAATGAACTGGTAAATAGGTTGGTACAAAATACCGTTTGGAGTCAGAAATCCAACTTTGTGGATATCCCCATGGACTGCCCACAGAGGGAGAGAAGCGGATGGGCAGGAGACGCAGGGGTGTTCGCAGATACCGGTATTACGCTGATGGACGGCTATCCTGTATTCAGGCGGTGGCTGGATGAGATGAAGGTAGATCAGTATGAGGATGGAAGGGTCTACAATTTTGCACCACGAAGAAATCCTGTGAAAAATAAATTTGATGAGGCTTATGACGGTTCATGCGCTTGGGGAGATGCAGTTATCATCATTCCGTATGCCATGTATAAGCTGTATGGGGACAAAGAAATATTGGAAGAAAATTATGATATGATGTGTCGCTGGATGGGCTATGTGGAGAAGAAAGGGCATAAACACCGCTTTTTCAACCGATTCAAGAGAAATCCTTATAAAAACTATGTGATTGATACGGGACTTCACTGGGGAGAATGGCTGGAGCCAGATATCTCCATGCAGGAGTCTGTCAAGAATATGATACTCCACGGGGTGCCGGATATTGCCACGGCGTATTATGCTTACAGCAGTAAAATGATGACGGAGATTGCTGAGGTACTGGGAAGGATGGAGGATGCAAAGCACTATGGGCAATTAGCGGAAAATGCCGTAAAGGCATATAATTATCTGGAAGTAAAGAATGGACATATTTCGTCAGACAGGCAGTGCAGATATGTGCGTCCGCTATATATGGGGCTTTTATCCGAGAAGGATGCAAAGACAGCAGCAAAGGATTTGAATGAACTGGTATCGAGAAACAATTACCATCTGAATACAGGATTTCTGACAACATCTTGGCTTTGCCAGGTATTGGCGGACTATGGTTATATTGAGACTGCTTATAAAGTACTTCTTCAGGAGGATACGCCAAGCTGGCTGTTTGCGGTTAAAAACGGGGCTACGACCATATGGGAGTCATGGGAGGGTCACTTTGGCGATATCGGCGTTGCTTCCTTGAACCATTATTCCAAGGGAGCAGTGGTTTCCTGGCTAATAGGGGGAATCTGCGGCATTCAGGTAAAGGGACAGGAGATTACGATTCAGCCAAAACCATGTAAGCTGATGAAATATGCGGAGAGCAGTTTTGATTCTCCTGCGGGAGCGGTAAGGAGCCGCTGGGAATATAGGGGAGAACAGGTGGAATATACGGTGGAGATACCTGCCAATACCAGAGCAAAGTTCATTGCGCCGGATGGGAAGACACAGGAGCTGCGGGTAGGGCAGAACAAGATATTGCTTTAAACTATTTGACGGTATTAATAAGATATATTATTGATGGTGCAAACTATGCAAAAGAAAGGGGATTGAAATGAAGATATTGAATTTTGGTTCGATGAATCTGGACTATATCTATCAGGTGGAGCATTTCGTGCAGCCGGGAGAAACGCTTGCCGCAAAAGAGCAGAAGATGGCTCCCGGCGGCAAGGGGCTGAACCAGTCAGTTGCTCTTGCAAAAGCGGGCGCAGAAGTCTTTCATGCGGGCTGTATCGGAATTGGTGGAGAAGCTCTAAAGACTTTACTGGAAGAAAATGGTGTACATACGGAGTATTTGCACAAAGTAGAGGAGCTGCAGGGAAATGCTGTGATTCAGGTAGATAGTACAGGTGAAAATTGTATTATCCTTTATGGTGGCTCTAACCGGATGATTTCAAAGGAACAGATAGACGAGACTTTGGAGCATTTTTCTGCAGAGGACTGGCTGGTACTGCAAAATGAAGTCAGCAATCTGGAATATATGATTGAAAAAGCGGCAAAGAGGGGAATGAAGGTGGTGCTGAATCCGTCACCTTTTGAAGCATTTCTTGAAAAATTGGATTATAATAACATATCGTGGCTTTTGATCAATGAAGTAGAGGCGCATCAGCTTACCGGAAAAACAGAGGCGAATACAGTCTGGAATGTCTTGCATGAGAAATATCCCAAACTGTGCTTGATTATGACCATGGGAGTAAAAGGCTCTTATTGTTTTACTCCGCAGGAAGCAATATATCAGAAGGTTTTTCCTGTTGAGACAGTAGATACCACAGCAGCAGGAGATACTTTTACAGGATATTTCCTGCAAGGGATGACTAATGGACTTCCTTTAAAGGAGTGTATGGAACAGGCGGCAAAAGCGTCTGCAATCTGCGTCTCAAAAGAAGGTGCAGCGATTGCGATTCCCATGCGGACAGAAGTGGAAAATTTTAAATTTTAGGAAGACTGCGCAAAATGATTTCAGCCAGCTTTTCCGGTGTTTCCGGACAGCCGTGGTGAAGCCATTCACTGAGGACGGAGATGAAACCGGCTTTGAAAAAAGAAAAATGGTACCACATCTCCTCCTCGCTGATGGAACCGTAGCGCTCCCGCATATAGGGTCTGGCAGCGTTTTCCCATAATAAAGAGAAGCTTTCACTTGCTTCGGCAGTATAGCGCGTTAAGTAAATATCAAAGAAAGTATGATGTTCTTTGACATAGGCAATCATTTTTGCCATACTGCAGGGCATAAGAAAAAAATCAATGACACTTTCAGAGGTTTTCATCATTGTACCGATATCATTCATCATTTCCAATCCCATTTTATAAATAAGGTCATGGATATCCAGATAGTGCAGATAGAAAGAAGAGCGATTGATATGGGCGGCTTCACAGATGGCCCGAACAGTCACTTTATGGATATCATTTTCCAGTGCCAGAGAAAGAAGAGTATTCTGGATTAGTTTTTCGGTATCCTGATACCGCTGGTTATTCTTTGTATTCATAAGGACTCCTTTTAACCACGCGAAACTCATAATTGAGAGAAATCTCAATTTATTAAAACAACATATGTATTTAAAATGATGGCTGACTTTATTCTTTTATCCCATTATAATGAATATAGATAAACAAAACAAGTGTTGACTTAAAAGGTTGGTTCTGATGCCCCAAACTCGCAGACTGAGAAAGGAGTATGGTTCAAAATGTTGTCGTCAAAATTATTTGACAGCCGGATTAAATCTGAGAAAGTGGAGAAAAAAGAAAAGTGGCTGGGGTATTTTATCGGACCCATCAGCGTAATTTTAATGAACTCCATCCTGTCAAATTATCTGAACGTGTATTATACGGATGTACTGGACATCAGCGGTATCTGGGGAGGTCTGTTTATAGGGATGTTTCCCATTGTGGCAAAGGCGCTGGATGTGCTGACATTTATTTATATGGGAGTTGTCGTGGACAGGACGAAATCCAGGCAGGGAAAGGCAAGACCGTGGATACTGTTCTCGGCTCCCCTCCTGACGGGATGTATGATTCTGCTTTTCGTTGTGCCGAAAGGAAATGATAATCTGACTGCCATATGGATTTTTGTCAGCTATACCATATTTTACGCGGTGGCGTATACGATGTACAGTACAGCGCATACGTTGATGGTGCCCCTTTCCTCTTATTGCGAGGACGAGAGAAGCAAGCTGTCCCTAATTACTAATACGCCGAATATGGTCGCCGGTTCCCTGATTGCAATCCTGTTTCCCTGTATAGTGGTGCCTTTGATCGGGGTCAGCCGCAGGCTTTGGGTGGGCGTCATGCTGGGAGTGGCGATTGCGGCGTTGCCAATGATCCTGTTGGAGTATTTCTTTACCAGAGAACGGGTGACAGAGCGCAGCCGGTTACAGGAAAATGAGGAAACTGGGAAACTTTCCCTGAAAGAACAGCTTAGCTGCTGTATGAAAAGCCGCCAGTGGGTCATCCTGATGGTCTATCTGATTCTGATCCAGACGGTGAACGCAATGTTCAGCGCAGGGACTTTCTATTATTGTAACTGGGTGCTGGGGAGTTACAATGATGGGTATACGCAGGCTCTTTTTTATGCACTGGGTCAGGCACCGCTGGGAATCGGGATTGTCCTGTGCCGTCCGATCTGCAATAAGCTTGGCAGGGGGAGGGCGATGGCAGGCGGGTTTATGCTGGGATTCGTGGGTGTTGTGATCTGTCTGCTTAGTCCCAGGAATATGACGATGGTACTGACGGGGCAGGTGGTGCGTACAATCGGTTTGATTCCTTCCACTTTTATGATTTCGAGTATGCTTGGTGACGCTTTGGATGAGGTGGAGTTTGTAAGCGGGAAACGCTGTGACGGATTTTCTTCTTCGGTGATGAATTGTATTACGACTTTGATGGGAGGCATTGCTCTTTGCATCTTCAACTTTGGAATTTCTCAGCTTGGATATCAGGCTCCGACAGAAACAATGATTCCTGTGCAAAACGCGGCAGTGCAGAATTTCATTATCTTTTGTGTAATCGGCGTACAGGCAGCGGTGTATCCGGTCATTGCGCTGCTGCAGCTGGCGGCTATGAAAAAAGGGCGGAATATGGTATAATACAAGAATCGGAAATCTGGGAGTTGTAAATGTAAAATCGGAGCAAAAATGATGAAATCAAAACAGGAGACGCAATTTATTATTGACAGAATCTGCACTACATGGGGTATTGCGTGCTATGTGTTGGGGAAGGTCGAGGATGGTGTCATATGTATGCCTCGGGTGAATACAGTAAAGATTTGGGATAAGGCGGATCTGGAAAGCCGTTGCCGGGAGGCTGAGGATGCGGTTCTGGGAGTGCGAAGGGTGTGTGAAGAACACACATTACCGGTGCTTTTTCAGGACGGGAAACAAGTATATTACTTTGCATTTCCATATGGTGAGGAACTGCTGTTTTTGGCGGGACCGTTCGCGCTTGATGCAATCTCGTTTGAGGAGATTCATCGGTTCCGCAGGCGTCACGAAATCAATAATAAAGAATATATGCTGCCTGTCATGGAGTTAAAAACAGCGCTGAATTGTATGGTATTTTCTTTCTACCTGCTTACCGGAAGGCAGGTTACAGAGGATGAGATGCTGGCGGATAATGAACTTGGCGGACGCATCAATAAAAAGGATGTGCTCGCCTATGAGATTAACAGACAGACGGAAGAAGAATCCCGAATGTCCTATGAGTTTGAGCGGAAATGGCTGGCAGCCGTGGAAAATGGAACCGTTGACCCAAGCCGTATGTTTTTAAACGAGGAGAATCTGCAGAAACTCAAAGGAGTCGGAAATCTCGCGGATAAGGACAGCTATAAGCAGATTGAGTATATGGTGATAACTGCCGTTGCCCTGGCCTGCCGGGCCGCCATCCGCGGAGGAGTCAATTCCAATGACGCTTACAATATAGCGGATCTATATTATCAGAAGGTTGCGAAATGCAACACGATTATGGAGATGCTGGGCATCTATTCCAATATGATGCTGGATTTTTCAGAGCGCGTGCGCAGGGTAAATGAGAACCGCCTAAGCTCTGATGTGGAAAAATGCAAGGATTATATTGCCAGAAACCGCACAAAGAAATTTACTTTAGCTGACCTTGCGGAGAATGTGGGGAAAAACTCAAGCTACCTGTCCGATAAATTTTCCCGGGAAACGGGCATGACCATACAGAAATATACGAAATACCAGAGGCTGGAAGCGGCTGCCAATATGCTGGTCTACTCGGATACCGGGATCGGGGATATTGCGGAGTATCTGCACTTTTCCTCCCAGAGCTATTTTGGTGTCTGTTTTAAGGACTATTATCATATGACCCCGGCAAAATATAGGGAAGGGCATCGTGTCATAGATTTTAATGCAAAAGGAGAAGAAAATTAACAAAAACCCAAAATAATTGATAAAACTTGAGACCCCTCCTGATATATGATATAGGCATAGAGGTACTTAAACATTTATGCAGAATAACAAATATTTTATGGAGGGTTGATTATGACAAAGGAAAAGAAACAGGGCGGGTTCTGGGCACAGAGTTTTTTGGATTCCCGGGTCAAATCTGCGAACACGGAAGGAAAAGAGAAGGTTTGGGGTTACTTTGTAGGACCGATGTTCATGATGATGGCATACTATGGAATTGCCGGAACCTACATCACACAATTTTACACAGACGTATTAGGTATTTCAGGCGTTCTGCTCACTATGATGCCGCTTTTTTCAAAGATTTTAGATGCGATTACCAATGTTATTATGGGGCGTATAATTGATAGGACCAGGACAAAACAGGGAAAGGCAAGACCCTGGATGCTGGCATCAGGCTTTTTTATTACAGTTTCCGGAATTTTATTATACAATGTGCCGAGGGCTGGCTATAAAGTGCAGATTGTATGGATCATCGTAAGCTATAATCTTTTTTTCGCATTTGCCTATACGATTTATAACATGAGCCACACCCTGATGGTTCCTCTGTCAACACGTAACACGAAGCAGAGGGATTCCTTGGCAATGCTGACATCCATGGGAACTTCCATGATTCCCGGTCTGC